>CAMLEL010000294.1 GCA_946478935.1 uncultured Armatimonadota bacterium | reverse complement strand
CAGCTTCCATACTGAAATTAGAAGAATAATGCTTAGCCCCGAAAGCACAAGGATAGCTCCTACCGATAGCTGTAAGCCGGAAACAACAGCTTGGGGCCGACGATTACTAATCATTGGCACACCAGAGCGAGCTTGGTCTGTAATCAAGCCTTTACCTTTATAATAGATAAACTGTTTTGGTGGATCCGTGCGAATATCAACAACTTGGATAGATGGTTCGGTAATCAAAGCATCGAGATTCGCCATGACCGAATCTACAGGTAACCTCTTACATTCCATCCGAACTTGTGGTGCACCCTTCTCATCGAACAGGCGCTCCATCATAATTGTGCCTGGGAATGGATCAACTGAATTGTAGTCCGAATATGTCCAACGCTCAATGCCTTTCACTTCGGCACGTGTTAGTCTCCCATCCGTGAAGATTAATTCACACGGGAAGTAATCAGAAGATGTTGTCGAAACAGTAATCATCCTGCCATGAACTACAGATTCCGACAACTCAATATCGACGAATGTTTTAACAAACGGAAGTTGAACTGGGAGAAGCGGAACGTCGGTGTTAGTGGAACTATAGGGTTCTGAATTTAAAGTTAATAAAAGGTGATCTCCACCGCTCCATCCGCTTTGAACAGAATAACCATTCGTAATTAAGGACCAGGACTTTCCAAAAGCCGAGGACTTCCTAACAAGAATCTGACCGTGTTTAAACACAACCGAGACTTCGTGCGACAGAATCGAGATAAGGGGGGAGTTTTTGATCGACTCTAGGCGTTCGTCCGCCTCCGTTCGCGAGACCTTACCCGAGGCGACCAGTTCCTCATACTGTAACTTTTTAGCCGTAAGTAGTTCATCGACTTCGCTGCGAGCTTTCCTTGATTCTACGCTGACACGGTAAGTCACGGAAATCTCATTGTCACGGGTCGAAACTGTTGGAATTGAAAAGTCCTGCTTTACTTGGCCAAAAATCACGCACGTTGACATCCAACACGCTAACAAAAGAAACGACTTCATAAGTTGATCAATGCGCTCCAGTCCGAAACCTCAAAAACGTTGCCATTATAGACGGCAAACAACGTCGGCGTATGAGAAACTCCAATGGACTTCGCAAGGTCTTCGTCTTCTCGAAGGAGTTTACGAGCCTGAGTCAAAGAATCTGCGGGCACCTGGTTTAATACCGGTCGCATCACGTCTTTCGATATAGGGCGTTCGAGCAGTTGGCAATGCACATTTAGAGCACCAGACCGATTTGACGAGAGACTGATTAATGAGGCATCCTCGGCAAGATCATGAATGGATCGAATCGGAAAATGGCGAATGTAGAGTGCAACATTTGGCTTGGAGGCAATTTGCTTCAGAAGACGCCACTCCTTCCTGCAAGGTGGACATTCGTAATCCATAAACTCTATCAGTTTGACCTCCGCATCTTGGTGACCAATGATTGGATGTCGTCCGCTGGTCAACAGTTCGCCTTTGATGACCACTTGGGTACCCAGAAGACCTTCCGTTCGTGCTGTTTGTAATTCATCAAAGAACCTAAGCAGGCCGACTATTGAAACCGCTGCAGCAACGGAGTATATAAACACAATGGGCTTCATGGTAGGCGAATATTTAGAATCCAGTCACCGTTGTGGAATACGGCACCTTTGGCAGTATTAAGCTGTCGGGGTGTCAGAGACTTTACGTGTCCATCTGCAAAGGCGGTGTTATAGCGAAATCCTCGATACAATCGAAGAAAGTTTGGGTTTTGAGTAGAATCGGAATTGATTGGTTTACCACCATGCCATGCCCCAGTTCTGTCGGAAAGAACTGCCGCTAAACTTGGATTCCATAGTGATGTTGACGTTGCTTTCTTTATGGACAGAACCTCATTGTACCAATAGCTAGAACCGCTGCTTGAGAAACAGGTAGGCGATTGCACAGAGGGAAACTGGAGGAAGTCTGCGACTCGCAAACCGCGATCGAGAGGACAGGCAAAGACCATTGGCCCAGCATAGGGAGCAACTAGGTCTTGGATGCGTTGACCGTTGAGGCACGATACAACGTCAGTCGCCATCACCGCGCAGTATGGCTTTATGAATGAATCCACAGCATTAGGGTAGGTGCCATCGAAGTCTATGAGATAGAGTTCGATGGCACGTACTGACTGCCCCAGATTGGAAATGCACGTTGTCGCCTTGGCAGCTTGCTTAGCGCCTGAGAGTACAGGCAATAACAAACCCGCGAGAATCATTAAGATGGCAATTGTAACCATGACTTCCGCGAATGTAAGTGCCCTAGTCTTCATGATGCAAGTTCAGTCAGATGGAGCCAACTCAAGGTTCAACTGGCGTGGGTCCGCATGGTCCCCCTGCGATTCCTTTGATCTGGCCAGCAGGGGTGTTTGTGGATTGAAGCACGCAAACGCACGATCCGCTACTTGTATCTGGCCGGTAAATGTTTATGCTGATCGGATTCGTCGGAGTTGCCTCATTACAACCAGTCTGGGTCTGGTAAGGGGCCGAACACCCTCCGTTGTCCCACTCGTCATCAAGACAGTAGTATCCATACCATGCTGACTGACACTTCGTGGAGGATCTTTGCGTAACGGTCGGAACTTTCGGGGTACCGCATAACGGCACCGCGTGCGCGAATGAGGCGAAAAGGACGGAGCAGGCTAATGTCACCGTCGCCAATAGCAAATCATTTTTTTTTTGCTTTCATAGCAAGGATACAATACTTCATGCGGGGTCAAAAAGCAAGTCAATGTCAGTACTAATTGGAATGTACTGCCGGAAGTTATACGTTTATCCTATGAACCTTTACAGATCCGTGTTAAAATGTCGTACAGTGTGGACGTGCGACAGCCCATCATCTTCATCGGAATCGTGGCGGCTCTGGCAACTGGTTGCGTCAAGAATGCGGAACCGCAAGCTCAGGCTCCAGCGTCACAGCCTGCTCAGCCTGTAGCCACCCAACCCGCAGGAGGTGGCGGAGGCATCGCCCCGCTTGGCCCCAACGTGGGAGGCATTACCCCGGTTGCTGGAGCTGAGAACGTCGGCGGTGGTGGCGGCGGCGGTGTAGGAATGGCCGCCAAAGATATGGCCCGCCGAACGGCTTCGGGTGCGGGCGGACCGGCCGGAATGAACCAGATGGGCGCCGAGGGCGGCGAATAGACCAAGAAGACGGTTTCATCGGCCGCCAAGTCGGGGCGATGATTCGTCGTGCCGTCCGTCGGCGTTTCCATACCGTCTATTGGCAGCCGCCAAACTTTGACATCCAAACTCCTGCCATTTTTGTGCCCAATCATCACGGGTGGTTTGATGGGTATTTGATGTTCCATGTCGTGCAGTCGCTGGGGGTGCCCACTCTCGATTGGATTCAGGAGTTCGATGCATTCCCACTGTTCTCCAAGATCGGCGGCATGCCCTACCCGTTAAATGATCCCAAGCGCCGTGCTTTCACGGTGAAGCGGACAATCCGCAAAATGCGCGAGGAGGGTTGGTCGCTCCTGCTCTTTGCGGAAGCGCAGCTGCACTACCCGCCCGACCTCTTGGAATTTGGTAGAGCCTTGGAGACGGTGAGCGATAAAGTGCCCAACGCGCAGGTGATTCCAGTCGGAATTCGGTACGAGATGGCGCTGCACGAGCGGCCAGAAGCATTCATCGGCTTCGGTTCACCAGTTCCGCTCGGTGTAGGGCTTTGCGAACGGACTCAAAGCGCCGTGGCCAACGTGCTCGGTAATCTTGGTTGCCAAATAACAAGGGGAAAGGAGCAGTTTTCCGTGCTGGCAAAAGGAACTTCAGATGTTAATGAGCGTTGGGATCTACGGGGGTTCCGGAACAGAAGGAGAAGTTGATGCGAAAAGGCGATTTGGGAATGGAAGCGTTCATCGCGGCATCGCGAGGGTTGTCAGACGCCGACTCTCGATTCGCCAGTGAAG
>CAMLEL010000293.1 GCA_946478935.1 uncultured Armatimonadota bacterium | reverse complement strand
TGGTATCCCGGCGTCTACCTCCTTGGCTTTTAGAACGTCTGGAAAACCTACGTCAGACTCATCCGGGAAGCGCATAGTTGGCATCCTCTGGAATCGCCTATCGGATAGAGGTCGAGCAGCGGTCGGGCTAATATGCAATCAAGATGCTTGCAACTTTGATTCTCTTTTCAATTGGACAGTCGACAAGTATTGACTTCGAGGCACGCGCAGCCAGGCTTCCGGTCTTTTTAGCGGAACTGTCCAAGCACATCGGAGAACCATTGGAGTGCAGCCCGAACCTTGCATCGCAGGTGGTACTTGCGAGGTTCAAAGGAGTCCGGCCCGAGCAGGCATTACGACGTGTGGCCCTTGTCGTCGATGGCGAGTGGCAAACCGTCAATGGCCGCAAGGTATTAACCCGATCTAGCGCGATGCAGAGGGCGCTCGAAGGTAAATGGCGTAGACGTCAGGCACAGTGGATTGCCGAGGCGATGAAACCGGGTCAAAGAGCCCTTGAAGAATCTCCTAAGTTCGACCGGAGTACAGCGAGGGCTCTCTTACGTGACATCGCCGCCAACGAGCGGCAAAGTGCGGCTCAAGAAAAGTGGGATATTCAAACGACCGCAAAACTCTACGACCTCCACGCGCGAGGTCCCGAGGGACGCGCCATGACCCGTCTCCTTTACCAGCTTGGACCGGACGTCCTCGCCGCCCTCCCGGTTGGCCGGACTGTATTTACCTTGCGCCCAAACCGCTACCAGCGACAACTGCCCAGGTCGGTAACAGAAATCGTTCGGTCGCTGCGAGCAGAGCAGGATATCTGGGATCAAGAACTTGAAGCGAACCCAATCCCGATGGGCGAAAATGGGTTTTTGAGGACGGATCCACGAATGAGTTCAATGGGCCAGGGCTCAATCGAAAATGTGCTTCTCATAGCCAACAGGCATAACCCAAGGTCCAACATCTCCTTTGACTTCGCTGGCTACGGCGCTGATCGAAACGTGGTCTTTTCCGCCCACGCCAACCTAATTCCGGGATTCCACTTTGCGAATAGGGATCAGATTCAGAAGCTCCAGATCGCAGGCGGGTGGGCTGAACTCTCACCAATCGCATTGACGCTACTCAGACTAGTGGCCCTTGATTATGCAAACAAGGAACGTGCAGCGCCAGAGGTCGTGGCGATTGTACGTGACCCCGTCAAATTCGAACCCCTGTCCTTCGCGCCCTCTGAATTGATCTTGGCCCACGCAGCCCAACGCGGTAAGAACTTAGTCGCCGCGCTTAACGACAGTCTGGAAATCCCCGCTTTAACGACAACTGATCCCGATAAGACGAATGCTTCGGCCTTTGTTACCCTTAACATTCTTCGGTCGAATATCGATGTGGAAGATTCCTCGGATTGGATGCTTATCAAACCTTCCTCGAAAGGAGGCGAACCGTTGCTGCCGGACGATAGGTTTGCCTGCCACGAACTTTTAGCATCGGCTCTTTCGTTGGGTTACTTCACTGTTGAAACCCTCAGCGAATTTGCCAATAAGTCGGAAAATAATGGGAACGGTTTGGCGTTCACAATGGCAAGAATCCTCCTGCCAAGGTCTGAGCGGATTCTTCAGGAGGCGGACTGGGAGGCTTTGCGAGTCTACGATGGATTAAGTCGTAGCCAGCGAAATAGCCTGGCGCGCGGCGAAGCAGTGTCGATATCCACATTGTCTCCAAAAGCAAAGGAGACGTTATTGGACACGACCCTCCGTACTGGATTCCAATCCTTCAAAAACGGCCTTTTCGTGGGGGCAATGCGCTTGGACACGTTGCCGGAGAAGTGGGAATACGAACCGACGAATATGTTTGGGGCTGGCATTCCCAATGGAGCAATCACCATCCAAGCTGTGGTGAATTCCGACCTGTTAATAGGAACCTCGAATGCCAAGTACGTCGCCTGGACCCGCTTCGCCAGTCCAGAAGTTTTTGGCCAACAAATCCGGAGGGGTTCGAACGTCTTTTCAGCCGATGACGACCTTTGGCCGGGAACGACGCACACAATGAATTTGCGCTTTGGTTTCGGAAATGACTTGGCGCTAAAACTCGAACTCATCGAGCATCGGTACGACCTCCGCAAAAAGCCATTAAAGATAAAAGAACTGCCCGCCGACATCCAGCGCCGCATCGGCGGATGAGAAGCGGAGAGATTCTCGGTAGCTAATGCTCCTCCACCTTTGTGCAGGTGGAGGTCGCGCGCGAGAAATGCCTCCTAATATTAACCGCCAACTGGGAAGATGAACATTCGCGAAGGCTTGCCGGAGCTATCCACAATCCGGATTGCCTTGATTTTCACATTCTCGGGAATCACGGCGACGAACCGAACCGCAACTTCTTCATCGAGCTCTACCCGGCTGCCGAAGTGATCCTCCGTGGAAGCGGGCGCCCACTTGACCACCGGATGCTTCCCACCGTCCTCATCAACGAGTTCAGCATTGAATCGCAAGAATGCTGGGTTCGGGCTCATTCCTTTGATGTGGACCTTCACTGAAGCGTAGATTCGACCCGCGCCGGTTGTATTGGGTCCGAAGCGATTGCCGTGCTTGGCGACATCCTGAGCGTTCACTTTGATGTCGATCTGCGGCAGAGGATAATAGGTGTCGCTTTGTGCCTTGATCGTGTCCAACGTGGTCATCCCAGTCTCGTCCTTGGGATCGGCAAACACGGAATCCAGCGGCTTGATGTAGGGCCGTGTATCTATCCGGAGCACAGGCCCGCCGGAGCGATGCTCCAGCATCAACTTGGGAACGGTTCCCGCCGCGGGGACGACGATGACGGTCCGAAGCTCCACTTTCTGAGCAGGTTTGAGCTCCGTGTTGAAGATTTCATGGGTCTTGGCGCGAGTGACGTAATACTTGTGGTCGCGGTTGACCGACTCTTGATCCACGCCCGTGAACTTGACCGAGCCGCCGTTGAACTGAATGGCCCTTGGATTTGGGTTGTGAACTGTGAAGTCCACCACCATCAGCTTCTCGTCCTTGGCGGGAGCAAGTACGTCTTTACCCACGATCTCGCGTACCACTCGGAATCGCACATCGGTGATCGTGATGTTGATAGGGTCCGTCTTGCCAAGCGTGTAGGTCGTATTGATCTTGCCGTTATCACCCGCCATCTGCACCGTGCCCTTGGTCGCCTTGTTTTCCGGCTTTGGTTTCTGGGTCTTGGTCGTTTGGGCTTGAGCGCCGACGGCGAGGGCCGCGATTGCGGCGAATGCGAGTTGGGTGTATTTCATTGGCTCCTTCCAAGGGGCATATGCGGAATTGGATGCACCAATCATTTCGGGTCCCGAGTTTGGATAGGACCTAATTGAATTGGGACCCTATCAGACGCCCTGAGCCCGCAAGCGCTCCGCCGCCTGCTCCGGCGTGATATCGCGCTGGGCCTCTCCAAGCATTTCGTAGCCCACCATGAACTTCTTCACCGTTGCTGATCTCAGGAGCGGAGGATAGAAATGCGCGTGCAAAACCCAATGCGGATGCTCTTTCCCGTCGGTCGGCGCGCCATGCCAACCCATCGTATACGGGAAACTGGTCTCAAAGAGGGAATCGTATCGCAGAAGTCCTTTCTTCAAAATCTCGGCCAAATCATTGCGCTCATCAGGAGTGAGATCTGGAAGTCTTTGAACTGCGCGCTTGGGTAGTAGCAAATACTCAAACGGCCAGGTCGCCCAAAATGGCACGACGAGCGCCCAATGGCGGGTTTGTTCCACCACTCGACGTCCGTCCTCCAACTCCTCTTGAACGGCCCTTGTTAGCAGGGCCTCGCCATGCTGGGCATAGAATTGATGTTGCTGATCGTCCTCTCGCTGGGCCAAGGTCGGGAGTCGGTCACTCGCCCAGACTTGGCCATGAGGATGGGGGTTTGAGCATCCCATGATTGCGCCCTTGTTCTCAAAAATCTGAACCCAGCGATACTTGT
>CAMLEL010000292.1 GCA_946478935.1 uncultured Armatimonadota bacterium | reverse complement strand
GAGTCGACGGCATCAACGGGTTAACAGCCCGCTCACGCGCCGGGGGACGCTCCAGACCTTTTGGCCAGAGTTCGTAGCTGCGCCATTCGATCTTGAATTCATATTCAAGCTTGAGCCGCTCGATTTGATCGAGTGCAATCCAGCACCACGGACAACTGAAGTCGTGGGCGAGAGGTATGTTCAAGCTCATGGTCCGATTCTGGCCTACGACGGGAATCGCATGCCTGTTCACTGCCATTGCGGGATTGGTTATCTATGGCGTCGTGATGTCATCCAATGAAGTCATCCTCGATCCAACGGGTTTGTGGCTCGGTCCCTGGCCCTATGAGGGAGCGAAGGACTGCCGTACCAAGATCATGCCAAGCGGTAAATTCGAGTTCGAATGCCGAGCCGACAATAGATATGTCGGATTGGGAACCTGGCGTCGCGACGGAAATCAGTTGGTGTTCAAGTTCCGTCACTTTCAACGAGAAGGACTCCTTGTGACCCCACCGCCAACAAAGGTGCTCAGAATCGACGGGATTCGTAACGTGTTGACGGTGGGTGAGCTACGAGAACGTGATCAGTCTTACTCTTGGCGCAGAGCCCCGCTATAGAGAGACGGGCTGCCCGGCCTTCGCGCTTTCGTAACCTTTGATCGCAATTCTTGCGGCTTGCAGTCCATCTTTCATCCCGATCTCGGGCTGACGGTCAAGCAGCACGGCTTGGACAAATTCGTCGAATAACATGTAGTCCATATCGGAAACGTAGCTCGTCGCGATGTGGCTCTTGCCTTCATTGGAATACAAATCGACAGCCGGTCCAAACATGTCAAGTTCGATCACGCCTAAATCTCCAACCACGTTCATGGTCACATCGCCCCATGTCTTAAATCCTTTGGGGCGGGACCAGCTGGAATCCAACGTGGCAAATACCCCGCTTTCGAATTCGATGGTCACCATTGCGGTGTCATCCCAGTCTTGGCCATACATATTGGAACCAATTTGCGCTTGGACCCGCACCGGCTCTTCTTGCAGCAAAGTACGCAAGAGGTCGGCAACGTGAACAACATGATCGATCATCGCTCCGCCTCCCGACTTTGAAGGCTCAATAAACCAGCCGCCCGGACAGGTGCCTCGGTTCGTGGCGCAGATCGCTCGGATCCGTCCAATTTCTCCTGCCTGCACCCGCTCGACGAGCTTCCGAAATGCCGGCGAATACCTGCAGGGAAAGGCGACCATCAGTTTGATGCCGCTCGCTTCCACCGCACGCCGGATGCGGCGTTCTTCATCCTCGGTGGCGGCAAGCGGCTTTTCGCAGATCACATGTCTTCCTTTCGAAGCAGCTCGCTCGATCAACTCGGCATGTCGAAGGTTCTCACTCGTCACGGCGACCGCATCAACCTGCTCGAGCAATGCATCCATGTCTTCATAAAATGGAATCTCGGCCCGCTGCGCGTAGGGTCGACCACGTTCGAGATCGTCATCCCAGATCCCGATGATTTCCGCATCTGGGTTTCGTTGCAGAGAGTGAATGTAGCTGCCCGTATGAACATGGGCGACAGTAAGGATGCCGATTCGAACAGGCATGTCTGAGTTTAGCAAACCGTGGTTCGGTTGGGCGCTTCAAGTTGGACTCTTCGACCCTCACCTTCAAATCCGATACTGATGCGCCAAGCCAGATCTGCATCCATCAATCCGGCCGCGCGATCCGGCCATTCGATTAGGCAGAGATGGGTGTCGAGATAGTCTTCAATCCCGATTCCCTGCCAACTCGCCAGCCGGTACAAGTCCGCGTGGAGCACCGGTGGCACCAGGTCGGGGTAGGTGTGGAGCAAATTGAAAGTGGGGGAGCGGACCTCCTTGGTCCAGCCCAATCCGGCGAGAATTCCCCTCACAAGGGTGGTCTTCCCTGCTCCCAATGCCCCTTCCAAAAGGACGACGTCACCCACTTTGAACCGCTTTGCGAGGGCTGTACCCAGGAGTTTCATCGCAGTTTCGTCCGGAACGAACCATGATTCCATCCTAGTTGATCAAGTCTTTTCTGAGGACACCTGGTTCAAGCGCCTGCAAGGCATTTCCGTCCGGATCTCGGAAGTCAAACAGGGCTCCGGTTGGCGTGTCGTGATAATCGGAACACTGCACTCCGGCAGCTTCTAGACGAGAGCGGAACCCACGGATATCCGAAACGCTCAAGCACACCACCCAGGATGTTCCGACACCCGACCCGCCAGTAAAGGCTGGATGGAGCCCAATCGTAGTTCCACCGACCTGAAAGCTGCTCCAATGGGGATCAATGGTAGTTGCCGTGATCCCCAGGACATCACGATAGAACTCGACCGCTCGCTCCATTTCAGAAACTTGTGCGATCAACGTTTGCAATCCGGTCACCATAGCGAATGGATTTTACAGTGGCTCGTTGTAAAATCGTCGCATGGAACCCAGAATGGAGAGGAGTTGGGATTACCTTCTCAAATCGCCGATGGGGTTCTTCGTAGCAGCCTTGTGCTCACTGGTACTGCTGGCATTCATCGTAGCGGGCGGACTCTTCATGAGAATGGAGCTCGAAAAACAGCGACGAGAACGCGAAGCTGCCGCCGAAGCAAAGGATGACAGCGACGTGCATTTGGATTAGTTGGAGGATGAAAATGAAGAATATTGCGTGGTTGGCAGCGTTCGTGATTCTGGCGACGGGCTGTAAGAAAGGTCCGGTGGTCGTGGTGAAGGACCCGGGACCGGCCCCGGCTCCATCAGGAGGTCAGATCGCCAAGTCGAGTGATGGATCGGTTTCGATCGCCGTTATATCCGGTTGGAAACGGGGAACTCCTGATTCGATCGTCGCGCCTACTTTGGGTGAATCGATGTCGGGCATGGGTGAAGGGCTTTCCGGAGACTTCTCTGGCATGGCTTCCGGAGGCGATAGCGACGATTCCGACGATGCCGAGGCTTTTGCCGAGCTTGAGAAGAAGGGCATCATGATTTGGGTCAACGACTCTTCACGTCCCATCCCCGGTGAAGAACGAACCAGCTATCGGGTCAAGCGAACGGACGACGGCCCCATGTCCGTCGAGGATGCAGCCGAGAATGCAAAGCAAGACCTATTGAATGAGGGCGCAATCCAATACGTCGAACTGCCAATCGGGAAGGCGGCCCGCATGGAAGCCAAGACGACCAAGATCGATGGTGGCGAGCTCTATCAAGTCGTCTATGTGTTGGTGAATGGCGAGCACGTGTACAACATCAAATTCACAACTCAAAACGCTCCGACTTCCATTCAGTCCATCGAAAAGGAAGTCATCAACAGTCTTCGGATAACGCCCGCCAAGGCGAGCTGAAATGCTGATGGGTGCGAATTGGATTCATGGGCCAAATGGTTCTTATTCGGATTCGCACCCAAGTATCAACTGAGGCATTGAAACCCTGATTGAACCTGTCGCGTGTATAATACGGCGGAGCCCACTGGGCTGCCTGGAACTTCGAACATGAGACGATTCTTCAACTGGCTAAAGGCACTCTTCAACCGAACTATGGACAAGGTGGAAGACCCCGAAATCATGCTCGATCAGGCTCGCCGAGACATGCAGGCCGCACTGATCAGCAACCGCGAGAAAGCAGTGCAGGCGATCACCCAAAAGAATCGCCTTCAGGGCATGTTGGAAGAAGCCAACAAGAAGTCCACGACTTTGGAGCAGAACGCTGTGATGGCGTTGAAGCAAGGGAATCGCGAATTGGCGCAGCAATTCATGCGCGAAAAGATGACCAATGATGCGGTGATCACCCAACTCACCGAAAGCTACAACAAGGCAGCGGCTGTGGTGGAATCCGTCAAAGTCGCGATCAAACGACAAGAAGAAGAAGTCCGCAAGAAGACGGCCGAAGCTCTGGCGCTCAAGGCTCAGTGGAAGCAAGCCCAAATCCAGAACTCCATTGCGAAAGCCCTGGATGGATTGACCTTCGA
>CAMLEL010000291.1 GCA_946478935.1 uncultured Armatimonadota bacterium | reverse complement strand
GCAGAAAGGAAAAGAATTGAAGAAGCACGAAAGAGGGCGTGGTCGAAAATATTGAAAAGTGGATTCAAACCGACCCAAAGAATCCCGAAGAAAGAACCGAAGTAGCGAGGACTTAATGGTCCTAGCTACTCCGAAAGGCAGTTTAGCCTCCGATCTTGCTTTTGTCTTGATACTTGGGCTTTTTGACAACTGGGGGCTTGAAGGTCTTTAGCTTGTCCATTGCAACCTGGACTGCTTTCTCCAACTGGGCATCTCGTCCTTGCCTCCATAGATACGGGTCGAGTTCGACTTCGATGTCCGGATCAACACCATAGTTTTCAACTTCCCATTCGCCTTCCGGCGTGTAAAAGGCGATATTTGGCGCGGTTACCGACCCTCCATCGACGAATGTTGGGAAAACCAAGATTCCTACAAGGCCGCCCCAAGTTCGCTTTCCAACCACGGTCCCGGCCTTCTTCCGCTTGAAGTGCCAGGGGAAGTAGTCTCCACCGGAACCGGCGTACTGATCGACGATCATCACCTTCGGGCCGAAGTTGCCAACTGCCGGACTGGTGAAATCCTTTCCATACCTGGCGGTCCAGGCGCTGGTTAGTGGCCGAATCATCTGCTCTACCATGTAATCGTCCACTTGACCGCCGCCATTGAAGCGCTCATCGATGATCATGCCGTCCCGGCGGATTTGGGCATAGTAGTACCGGTTGAAATTGGTCCAGCCACCGATGTTGGTGTCGGGAATGTGGGCATAGCCGAGTCGACCGCCGCTGAGTTGCTCCACCTTTCGGCGGTTGTCTTCCCTCCAAGCGAGGATGCGCAGTCCGGCTTCGCTGGGGATCGGCACCACTACTACTTCACGAGAACCGGTGTCAGATGGATTGGGTCCGAGTTTGATCCGAACCTGCTTACCGGCCCTGGCTTCCAGCCTCTGGTAGATGTTGTCGGTCCCAGTCAACGGCTTGCCGTCAATTTCCAAGATGTACTCGCCGGCAACCGCAGAAACTCCGGGCTGCGTCAGCGGGGCGCGCATTCCAGGGTTCCAATGCTCGCCGTTGTAAACCTTGGCCAGCCGGTACCGGTTTGATTCGATCGTGTAATCCGCACCGAGCAGACCGCCCGGGACACCACCCATTCCAGGGATATCTCCACCACTGATGAACATGTGGCCAATGCAGAGTTCGCCGAGCATGTCCTCGAACAGGTAATTCAGATCGTCACGCGACCGGATGCCAGCGAGGAACGGTTGATACCGACGCTCCATCTGCTTCAGGTCGATGCCGTGAAAGTTGGGATCATAGAGATAATCTCGTTGAACCCGCCAAGCTTCATGGTAGATCTGTGCCCACTCTTTGGCCGGATCGATCTTTGCCGACAGATCGGCAAGGCTCAGAACGCCCTGACCCGGCTGAGGGGGTGCCGCGCTCGGCACGATCGACCACATCGGACCTTGGATAAGCAAAAGTTTGTCGCCTTTAGGCGTCACATCCAGGCCCTGCACTTGGCGGGCGAACACCGATTCCTTGCGCGGTCCGAGATCGAATTTGTAAAGGGTCAGAAGTGGCTGAGATGTAAGCGTTGCAAGCGGCGCGACGTCGAGGTAGAAGAACGAGCCGTTTGCACCCGCGATCATACCGACATAGTTTCGAGCTGGGATGGGCAATGTAACGATTCGTTGATCGATCCCGTCGAGGTCGATTCCAAATGGAGTTTCCTTCGGGGTCGGCGGTGCCGCACCCTCTTCATCCGATTCTGGTTGATTCGGATCTGAGACATTCTTGCGCAGCGCGATTGCATACACCGAGCTTGTGATGTTGACGCGATCGTAGCTGCTGAGGTCCAACCAAGCGGCCGAAGGGCCGGTGTTCGTGCTGGCCACGAAGTACAGGTAGTCGCCGCCCCGATCAAAGGTTGGAAATCGGGCGTTGCTTAGGCCGTCGGTCACTCGGGTGACCTTTGCCTTGTCCACGTCATAAAGAAAGACCGCGTTCAGGTGGTTTTCCAGGTCTCGGTGCCAAGTGAGCCACTTGGAATCTTTGGACCAATTTGGACTGACCTGCCGCGTGGGATCTTCGTAAATGAATGTGTCGACGAGCGTGCTTTTGCCGGTGGCGACATCCAGCATCCAAATGTTGTGCCGGTTGTCGGTGTAGGCAATCTTCTTGCTGTCCGGACTCCAAACCGGCGAGAAGTAGTAGGCCGGCATTTGGCCCGGCTCGATAATTCTGACCTTATTCGTGGCCATATCGTGCAGGCCGAGTTTGTATTCACCGGACTCGTCGGTGAAGTAGGCAATCGTCTTACCATCCGGCGACCATGAGACGTAGCGATTTGCAACCCCGTCCTTGCTGTTGAGTTCCTTGGCATTGCCTTTGGATGCGGGCACGGTGTAGATGCGGCCTCTGGCTTCAAAGGCCACTCGGGCGCCACTCGGTGAGATCGAACCGCTTCCCAGGTTGCCAGCAAGCGACTTGAATTGCGGCCGAATTTCGGGAAAATCGCCGTCGATTTCGATCGGCACCTTGTTTGCGCGCTTGGACTCGAAATCGTAGATTCCTATTGAGCCCAGCTGCTCGTAGACGATGCCTCCCGGACCATCGTCCGCCGACTTCAAGTCGAATCCGCGTCCGGGCACAGCCACGGTGGTCTCGTTGTTGGAGGTGTTGTAGCAGTAAAGACCGAACGGGCCCGTCCGGTCAGAAATGAAGTAGATCTTGTCTCCGACCCACATCGGGTTCTTGTCGTTCGAGTTCTTTCGGGGAATCTCACGAACCTTGGAATCGCTCAGGTTTGCGATCCAAATTGGAAGGGTCTGTCCGCCGCGATAGCGCTTCCAAGCATCCTGCCATTGAATGCCCGGCGTGTAGGCGAGCTTTGCGCCGTCGCTCGAATAGGAGCCAGCCGAGCCAGTTGGCAGAGGCAGCGCTCGAGGATTGCCACCGTCTTTATCGACGGTGAAAAGGCGTGGGATCGGCATTGCGGACAACATGCCCGAGGCGAAGAGAACTGAGCCGCCATCAGCCGACCAGCCCGCAACCTGGTCAGGGCCCGGGTGATAGGTGAGTCGCTTTGGAACACCGCCCTTCGATGGAATGACAAAAACGTCCGTGTTGCCGTCATATTGGCCGTTGAATGCGATCGATGCGCCGTCGGGCGAGAACTTGGGGTTCTGCTCGAGTCCCGGTGAGCTGGTAAGGCGAATCGCCCTCCCACCGGCACGGGCCACCTTCCAAAGGTCGCCGGCAAAGCTAAAGACGATGCTGTCTCGGCTGAGCGTCGGCCCCCGCATCAACAGGGGGTTTGCTCCGGCGTCGAATGCCGGATCGGCTTGGGGCATGGTGAGAAGCAGCGTCAACGCTAACATGTGCACGAGATTATCAAATTTGCGTAACCATGCCAAGGGGGAGGGACGTTTGGCAATCTTATCGTCGTCTAATCAGTCCACGTTCTTTTGCCTTCGAGATGGCCGGAATTCGGTTTGCTTTTGAATTCTATGGTTGGCAATTGAGGTCAATATGTACCCATGCCACGAAGAGATTCGAGTTTCGTCGATGACCTGTTCGAACTTGCAAAGAACAGCCCGATCCTTGGTTTATGTTTTACGGTTCTGGTGGCTGTCGTCTTCGTTGTTTTCAAGTGGATTTGGTCGCCGGCCGGACCCTACACTGAATTCTTTTTGTGGGTTCTCGGCATGGTTGCCATTACTGGAGCCGTCGCTACGATTGCTGGTTTCCTTCACCATGCTCAAAGGCAACGAACCCTTGACCGTCAACAGTCTTTGGAGGACCTCCGATCCATTAGTTGGCAAGAGTTCGAGTACTTGGTCTCTGATGCCTATAAGCGCCAAGGCTACGGGAGGTTCGACAATGGAGGATCTGGTGATGGCGGGGTCGACATCATTCTCCGAAAAGACTCCAAGCGCATCGCCGTGCAGTGCAAGCAATGGA
>CAMLEL010000290.1 GCA_946478935.1 uncultured Armatimonadota bacterium | reverse complement strand
CGCTGCCACGATATCGCGGATTCTGCAGCGTTCCTGTAATGTCTGCGTTAAACCTCGCAATACCTTCGAGGTCCGTGTTTAGGCGAGCCAAGTCGATGCCCGAGCCGACCGCGTTAAGCGCCAATGCCTGAGAATCGAGATCGTAATTACCTTTAAGCGCCAGCGAAAGCGAGCTTGTGACCATGTAAGCCTGGTCGAAATGGAGCTTGCCGTCCTTCAAACTGGCGGCGATGGTGATTCGGCCCGAGCGGGGTCGGTCGCCCTCCAAAAGGGTGAACTCTGCCTGACTTTCTGATCGGACATAGCCGACAGGATTGTCCAGAGTGCCCGCCAAGACAAGATTCAGATCCCCGACACCGGAGAATCGGTCGAAATTGAAACGTCGCGCCAGCCCTGTCAAATCGACTCTCTTGAGATTCAGTGCACCAGTAAGGGCGCGTGTCCGGTTATCAACGGCAAGCTGTCCCACGATCGGAGCGCCACGCCAGGACCCTTGACGCGCAATGAGCGCGAGGTGTGATTGGGAGAAATCGAGGTCGAAGTTTGGATTTCGGACAACCTCTTCAAAGCCTTGCAGAGAATTTGCCTGGGCTCGGCCATTCAGCAGAAACCCGGTTTGTTCGCTGTAAGCCATCTTGCCGTAGAAGGAAATGGGTCCGGCGATGCCGATTTCATCAGGCACTTGGCTTTGAATGGGACGGGGCAGAGCCGACATTGAAGCTGCCTCCGCATCCAAGTCGCCGGTGAACTGAAAGCCACCTTCCCATCGCCCCGTTCCGTGGAAGATCGCATCCAATCCCGGGCGGCTCGCCGCCAGCTTCCCTTGTGCGCCGTCGGCCGAGATGAGGCCCTCGAATTTGACATCGTCTGCCTGATAGTCCCGGCCGTATCGAAAGTTCTCCGCAGTGGCCACCAGCCGGGTCTGGAGACGCGCACCAGCTTTGCTCGGGATGAAGAGCGCGAAGGGGCCCCGGATCACCACCGAATCCGCATTGACGTTTTGCAACTCAGGCGTTTGACGACCCTCCTTCGTTTCCCGGAAGACTCGAAAGAGCTGTGCGATTTCGAGGCGATCCGTATCCCCTCTGACCCAGACCCCGGCATCAGGCTGATTCTGTACTGAGATCGCCACGTTTCCGACGTCGTTCAAGGTGCCTTGGCCGGAAGCAATCCATCGATCGCCGACCCCGTCCACGCGAACGTCCGTTACCGAGAGGAATTGGGTGTAAGAGCGCGGTCCGGTGGCCTCGATGAACTTGACCTGGCCACGGTCCAAGAACACAGAGAACGGAAAGTTGCCGGAGGGACCCTCTTGCTTGGGCAGGTAATCGAACAGGTCGAGCGTGCCGTCCGGTCTCCGCTGAATCGTTGCGTAGGCGTTTTTGGCGGTCACAATCGCTCTTCGCGCCGATGGATTCAGCAAAGGCAAACCCAAAGCGTCGATTCGGTCGGCGTAAAGCAGCAATTGGCCTTTGTTGCTGGTTACGCGTGGCTTGATAACGGTGGTGTTTCCGTTCTTCGTATCGATGACGTAGGATTCAGCCGTGATGGTAATTTCACCGGCTGGCGCCATGTACGTGATTCGCAGCGGCACACCCGGATTGGCGAGATACTCGGCGCATGCGATGAGATAGGTGGCTCCCCAAAAACCCAAAATCAGGACCGGGAGCAACACCGTGGCGAGGCGGATGATGCCGGACCAAGCTCTCATAAACGCTGTATTGTGCTGACGCTATCAGAATAGACGAACGTGCGTTCAAATAGGACCATTGCAACCGATGCCGCGCGACGACTGTCCTATCTTCGTCGATGGATTTACTTCAGACGCTTGGACTTGCAGCAGGGGCCGCGTGGCTGTCGGGCATTCGCTTGTATGCGCTGACGTCCATTCTCGGACTGCTGGGCAAATACGGATCGCTCCAACTGCCGGGTTCGCTCACGGTGCTCGAGAATCCATGGGTCATCGGTGTCTCTTCCGCTCTATTCGTGATTGAATTCATTGCGGACAAGGTTCCCGCAATCGACTCGGTTTGGGATGTGATCCATACCTTCATCCGAATTCCCGCGGGAGCGGTGTTGGCGGCCGGCGCATTTGGAGACTACGATCCTACGATCAAAGTGGTCGCCGCACTAATCGGCGGCACCCTCGCTTTTGGCTCGCATGCCACCAAGACTACGACCCGGGCAGCCGTCAATACTTCTCCCGAGCCGGTCTCCAACTTCGTGGCGTCGACTTCGGAAGACGTTTATGCGGTGGGCTCCACCTTTGCCGCCGCCTTTGCTCCGATTCTGATCCTGATTATCGTTGGAGTTGGCGTCCTCGTTGCTTTCTTCATGATCCCGAGAATGATCCGATTCGCTCGCAAGCTGTTTGGAAAGTCGAGCGCCAAAAGCTCGCCCTGAGCGACCCTTAGCGAAGGATTTCGCCAAGCACCTTTTCAGCGGCGGACAAGGCTTCTTCAACCTTGGAGATATCCTTGCCTCCGGCCGTTGCAAAGTCTGGACGTCCACCACCACCGCCACCGGCAATCTTGGCGACTTCGCGCACCAGGTTGCCCGCGTGGGCACCTCGCTTCTGAGCGTCGGCTCCCACCTTGCAAATGAACATGGCCTTGCCCTCGGTTGCCACGGCACAGAGCGCCACGCGGCTCGGATGGTTTTCGACCAGCCGGTCGGCGGCCAGTGAGGCTTCCTGTTGTTCACCTTCACCGATGTTTTGAATAGCGAGTTCGACTCCGTTGATGTCGATCATCCGAGCCTGAGCTTGCCCTGCGCCCTGGCTCCGTGCCCGATCCAGTTTTTGCTTCAGTTCCCGCTGGGCATCCAGGTGTTTATCGATGGAATGGATCAAGTCTTTCGGCGTGGACTTCAACCGATCCGCCGCCTCACGGAGAGTGTGAGTCTGCTCGAGTATCCACTCGTAGGCACCTTCGCCGGTCAATGCTTCGATTCGCCGGACACCGCTTGCGGCGCTCGACTCGTGGACGATTTTGAAGAGTCCGATTTCGCCAGTCGTTCGGACATGGATGCCGCCGCAGAGTTCGCGGCTGAAGCTTTTTTCGGTAGGCTCCTCTGCTCCAACCTGTACCAATCGCACAAAGTCTCCGTATTTCTCCCCGAACAGGGCCATGGCTCCCATCGCTTTGGCCTCACCGATCGGAAGGTCTTCGTAGATCGTGATCGGCAGGTTCTCAAGCGCTTTCTGGTTGACGAGCCGCTCGACTTCCAGCCTTTGCTCGTCGGTCATCGCATGCCCGTGGGTGAAGTCGAAGCGGAGTCGATCCGGACCGACATAAGAACCTGCTTGCGTGACATGCTTGCCCAAGACTTGACGCAGAGCTGCGTGAAGCAGATGCGTGGCGGTGTGGTTGCGAATGATTCGGGCACGGCGGGCAGTGTCCACTTCCGCTTCGATGGTCAGGCCATTTAGCTTGGCCGGATTCTCGAACGGCATGCGAATGGGCTCGACTTCATGAACGAAGACGCCATCCTGCCTGATGACATCGGTCACGCGCCCCTCGAACCCGCCGCCGCTCAGGATTCCGGTATCGGACACCTGACCGCCGGATTCGGCATAGAAGGGAGTTTCCTTCAGGGCGATGGCCAGTGGCCAGTGGCTTGGGGCATCAGGCTCCCTTTCCCCCGGGATGTGGATTGCCCCGGCAATTTGGGTTTGAACCTGGGTGGTCTGGTAGCCGAGGAATGCTGTTGGTGTGGGCTTTTTGTCTTCACCCACGATTTGGGCGACGATCGTGACTTGAACTCCACCGTAGACGGATTCACGATCTGAGCCTCCACGCGAACGCTCTTGGGCTTCTTTGAGCGCGGCTTCAAAACTCAGTTCGTCCACCGTGATGCCCGCTTCTTCGGCCAGCTCGCGGGTAACTTCCAGTGGGAAACCGTAGGTGTCGTACAGTCGAAATCCATCGTAACCGTCTAGGA
>CAMLEL010000289.1 GCA_946478935.1 uncultured Armatimonadota bacterium | reverse complement strand
CGATACTCACCAGATCCTCGATATCGCTGTATGCGGCGAGCAGTTCGCGGATGTCCCGCGCCTCCAGCATCTGCTTTTTCGAGCACGTGAAAGGCATCGTTCGGCTCAGGCTCTGCAATACGTCGATCGGAGGATAGTGACCGCGACTTGTAAGGCGGCGGTTTAGGACGATGTGTCCGTCCAAGATCGACCGTGATGCATCAGCGATCGGCTCGTTCGTGTCGTCGCCTTCGACCAAAACCGTATACAGCGCCGTGATTGCGCCCTTGTCGCTGTTTCCCGCGCGCTCCATCAATCTGGGTAACAGAGCGAACACGCTCGGCGTGTAGCCCTTTGTGCTTGGCGGCTCACCAATCGCCAGACCGACTTCGCGCTGGGCCATCGCAAAGCGTGTGACGGAGTCCATCATCAGCAAAACGCTCAATCCGCGATCTCGGTAGTACTCAGCGATCGCAGTTGCGGTGAGCGCGGCTTTGATGCGAACCATTGCTGGCTGCTCTGAGGTAGCGCAAACGATGACGCTCTTTTGGAGGCCAAGGTCGCCGAGGTCATGGTGAATAAACTCGTTGACTTCGCGCCCTCGTTCTCCGACCAGAGCGATGACATTCACATCCGCCTCGCAATTCCGGGCGATCATCCCCAGCAGCGTGCTCTTGCCAACTCCTGAACCGGCAAAGATGCCCACTCGCTGACCCTTTCCGAGTGTCAACATGCCGTCGATTGCCCGAACACCAGTGCCGAGGGGCTGCTCGATCATCTTGCGCTGAAGCGGATTGGGAGGGGCCGCCATGATCGGATAGCGTTCATGGCAATTGAGTGGCCCAAGGCCGTCCATTGGCTCCCCCAAGCCGTCAATGGTGCGTCCCAATAGTTCTGGTCCAACTGGTACTCGCAAGCAATGCCCGGTTGCTTCAATCAAGTTGCCAGCTCGTACGCCAGACAGTTCTCCCAAAGGCATCAGGAGGGTGCGATCTCCTTTAAAGCCCACGACTTCAGCTCGAACGACACCGTCGAACTCGGTATGGATCAGACAGAGGTCTCCAACCCGCGCGTTTGGACCCTTGGATTCAATGACGAGTCCTACGACTTCGGCCACTCGGCCCGAAACTTTGGTCCACTGCGTCCGCTCGACGGCCGACTCCAGTCGTTTAAACTTTGGCTCGACGATCATGCCGCGTCCTCCAATTCTTCAGAAAGCCGATCGAGCTTGCCCTCGATCGTCGCGTCCACGATCCCCCCATCGGTCTCGATGACACATCCGCCTAAGATCGATCCATCCTCGACAAACTCGATCGCGCGCACAGACTGCGCAGCCGCGATGATTTCGCCTTGCCGATCACGAAGCGCTGGCATATCCTCCGGATTGATGCGAATGCGGGCGCTTTCAGAAAGTGTCACTTCGCGCATGGCCGCTTGAACGATCGTCAAGATCGAATCGCGTGATTGGGTCAGTTCGCTCACGAGGACCTTGCGGCAAACGTCTACGACGATGTTCGTGATCTTCTCTTCTGTAAGGAGGGTCCACTCCTCCATCGCCGAAAGTACCGAGGCTACGGTCTGTTCCAAGTCGCTGGCGAAATTGTCAAGGATTGTCGTGTTTTGGATGTCCGCCTCGGCCTTGGAGGCGGCATATGCATCAGCAAAAGCCTTGGCGTGACCCTCTGCCATCCCGATTTCCACGCCCCGTGCATATCCTTCGTCATAACCTGCATTCATCGACGTCTGCTTCAACTGCTCGATTTCATTAGCAGTGCGGGCGCCCCGACCCTCACGCCTGACAGCAACCTGCAGGTCCGAGGGATTGACCGTTGGAAGCAAGGCGGCGAAGGGCCGGGCCACGACGTCGCCGCGCAAAACATTCGGACTAGACAAGGACATCTTCCTCGCCTGACCGTCCAATGACGACGTCTCCGGTTTCTTCGAGTTTGCGGATAATCGCTACGATCTTCTGTTGAGATTCCTCGACCACTCTCAGGCGAACCGGCCCCATAAACTCCATGTCTTCTTTGAGCATGGCAACGGCGCGCTCGGACATATTCTTGTAGATCTTCTCCTGAACCTCGGGCGGCGTTCCTTTGAGGGCCGTCGCGAGCTCCTTCATGTCCACTTCCTTCATGATCGATTGGATCGCTCGGTCGTCCAACTGAACGATGTCTTCGAATACGAACATCATGTTCTTGACCGTGTCGGCTAGTTCAGGGCTGTTCTCCGTAAGGGAGTCCATGATTAGACGCTCCGTAGATCGGTCGACTCGGTTGAGTAGATCGACAAGCGCTTTGGGTCCACCTGCCTGGGTCATCTCCTGGCTGATGAGACTGGACACCTTCTTCTCCAGAACTTGCTCCACGCGACGGATCACTTCGGGTGGAGTCTGCTCCATCATGGCGATCCTTCCGGCAACATCCGCTCTCAGTTCACTATTGAGCTTTGAAAGGATGAGCGCCGCGTTGTTGATCGGCATGTACGCCAAGATAAGCGCAATCGTCTGGGGATGCTCGTCTTGGATGAAGCTCAGGACTTGGGCAGGATCGGCTTTCTTGAGAAACTCAAATGGCACGACCTGCATGGCAGCAACGATTCGCTTGATGACTTCTTCTGCGCGCTCATTGCCAAAAGCCTCTTCAAGAACTCGACGAGCGTTTTCGACGCCGCCTTCTGCGATGTAGTCCTGGGCAATTGCGACCTCATAGAACTCGCGGATGACGTTTTCCCGCTGTTCGGGAGTCACTTTGTCCAACCGGGCCAATTCGAGCGAAAGGGTCTCGATCTGATCCTCTTCCAAGTGTCGGACCACGCTGCCGGACGACTGTGGGCCGAGGACCATTAACATGATGGCGGCCTTCTGCCGCATGCTCAATTCTTCCTGTCTCTTTCTCATCGTCGGATTCCTTCTTCCAGCAGCCAGCTCTTAATCAGCATCGCGACGACTTCAGGTTTTTCGTGACTCATCTTCTTGATTTGTTCGAGGGGGACGTTGATCTTGTTGCCGATGCTGGGAACGTCTATCTGATCCACACCGGCATGCTTTTGCGCTTCGGCCAATGCAGCGGCGAGTTCCTCATCGACATATCCGGTCTCAAGCGCCTTTTGTACGGCCAGTTCGGGAATTGCAAGGCTCTGAGCTGCCAAGTTCGCACTACCTCCGAATGGAAGGGCGGGACCGCCAGCTCCGGCGAGCGCCATTTGCTGGGGAACGGTCTTGCCAATCTTGGCCAGCGCCTTCATCACGAGGAAAGCAACAACAATCAATGCCAGGATTGGAAGCATGGAGATGATCTGCTGCATCCGGGCGGAACTGGTCGCTGCGGCCATCTCTTTGGCGGCGGCGGTCTGCTCGGCGGTATCGAACTTGTAGCCGATGACTTTTGATGTGAAATTCGTCTGGTCGGCAGCCTTGGGTCCAAGTTTGGCGGCGGCCAACTCCTCAATCTTTTGCAGGTCGGCGGCCTCAGTTACCTTCTCGGTGTTGACCAAGATCGTGATTC
Source organism: uncultured Armatimonadota bacterium (assembly GCA_946478935.1). The sequence goes on along the minus strand of CAMLEL010000289.1, from coordinate 463 downwards.
CCATCGATTTCACTTCACCGGGAGCCTTTTCGATGACTTTGTTGGTGATGCTGACTCCCTTTTCAAATCGCTCTTGCTGGACCTTGTAGTCGCCGCCGGTTGTATTGGTAGTCGTCGGAGCAGCACCCAAGCCGTTCGATGCGGGTCCGGCTGGACCGATCGGGATCGAGCCGCCGGGCATGCCCATCGTCTCCTTGACACTCTCTTTCGTGATCGGATCTTCAGTCGGAGTGGTGACGTTCTCGCTCTGGTTGACTTTGTCCAAGTCAAGCGTCACGTCAACTGAGGCGAGCGCATTTCCCGTGCCCACAATACGATTGAGCTGGTCCTGCAGATCGTCCCGTACTTGGCGGCCATACTGCTTTTCCATCTCAAGCTTGGTCACCGCGCGTCCACTGGATCCACTTACTTCCTGACCATCCCAGATCGAACGTCCCTCACGGCTGAAAATCGAGACTTTGCC
>CAMLEL010000288.1 GCA_946478935.1 uncultured Armatimonadota bacterium | reverse complement strand
GGACCAGATTCAGAGCGATTGGACCGGATGGGTTGACAACAAGAAGGGCCCGACGACTTCTTTCAAATTGAAGCGGGTCGCCGGGTAGCGTTCTACATCCTGGAACTGGTGAGTTTGAGGTCGGCAGCTTTCCATGCAAGTTCAAAACGTGACTTGAGTTTGGCTGCCTCAACTGTTCTGCCCTGAGCTTCGCGCACCTTCATCAAACCGTACAGTGCCCATCCATTTTCGGGGTTGTTCTTGAGATCCTCCAGGTATACCGTTGCGGCCTCATCAGCACGGCCAGACTCCAAGAGAACTGCTCCCAATACCAGCCGCGAGTTGTGCGTCCAATAGGCGGGCTCCATGTAATTATTCTCGTCCTCCCAAGCCACGGCTTGGCGAAGGAGATTGATCGCAGCCTCATGTCTACCTTCAGCGGCGTTCATTTCAGCCCTGAGGATATTTGAGGCGATCCCGAAAAGGCGTTCTGCTGGGCACATGCCGTCCAACACAATGGCTTTGAGTCTTGGCTCGCTCCGCAGGTTCTCGAGGGCCGTCAGTTCAACATTCGCGCCCGCAAAATCCTTCTTGCGCACCATAGCCAACCCGCGAGCGAAGTGCCAAACGGACCGGACATATAGGGCATCCTTGGCCGGTTCTGGCTCCTTGAGAATTGCGTCCCAATGTCCAAATCTGGCCATACCGTATAGAGGCGAGGCATACAGGTGCTGCAGACCCTCCATGCCGGGTTGGACCATCATCGATTTGTCGATACGTTTGGCCATTTCGCGCGCAGCTTCCATACCTAACTTTGATTTGCCTTCAAAGCTGTTCGCAAACCACAGGAAGTGCCAGTTATGAGGCATGTACATCAAGGGATAGATGCCCTGCCTCCGACACTGGGCGAGATAGTCGTCATCAGCCTTAATGGCAAGATCGTTCGACTTCGCAGCATCCGCATAGCGCCCCGTGCGAATGTAAATGTGACCTGGCATGTGGACCAGGTGTCCAGCCGCCGGCGTTAGGTATTGCAACCGGTCAGCCTCGTCCGAAGCTCGGTAAGGATCAGGCGACGCCTCGACGGCATGGATGTAAAGGTGCAATGCTCCCGGGTTCATTGGATCCAGCTTCAGCGCTCGTTCCAAGAGATCGATAAACTCCTGCGTCCATGGCTGGGCGGTACCATCCTTCTTCCAGTAGTCCCAGGGATGAAGATTCATCAGGGACTCCGCACAGAGAGTGAGTGCGTCGCTATCCTCAGGGAATTGCTTGACGACCTCACGCATGGCTTCTGCATATGCCTGGTCCAAGGGCGTTCGATCTTTTACCGGCGTGGCGCTATAACGCTTTGCCAAAGCGTCGATAAATGCGCGTTCCCGGTCTGTCGCGCCTGATTTAAGTTGGATCGCTTTTTGGAGAGCCTCCCAAGCTTTTGGAACGTTGGCATCGTCCATAGCCGCATTGATGTGAGGTCCAAGAGAAAGCGCTTGACCCCAATGGGCCATGGCCAGTGACGGATCCCAATCCGCCGCAAACCGAAATGAACGGTGAGCCTCGGCATGGTTGAAGGCATAGTTAAGGACGAGTCCCTGATTCACGAGCCGTTGCGCGGTGGCGTTCTTGGTGCTTACCGGAAAAGAGTGATTGCCAAGGCCCTCCAAAATTGGCGCAGCCCGGTTCTGCACTGTTCTGCCGGACGGAACTGCGTGATTCATCTGTGACGTGCCCATGGCAGACAAAGCAGCGACGATAAATGCGAACTGCACCTTCTTCATGCCTTCATTATCGTCGCGACTTTATCGCATAGGGAACTACCTATCGTTATGAGGCGATCGGCCCAGTAAAATGCACTTCATGACGTTCGACCTCAAAACCTATGCGCTCAAGCAGTTAGAAGATGCGAAGGACCGCTACCTTCGAGACTTGGCGGCACTGCCTGATATCGCATTTTCCGAAACCAATGGTGGAGCCAGTCGCGCGCCTGCCAGCTTCACGTACGAGATCATTTGCGTCAACAGTCGATTTGTAAAGCGGCTCAAAGGCGAAGATCCCGGTCCCTTTGACCCCAACATGTGGGCCGAAATTCCTGCGGACTTGGTCCAGCGTGAAGGTGCATCCGAAGCATTTACCAATTCGATGAGCGAAGTGATCGAACAGATCCAATCGCTGGACGACAGTGAAATGCTCCGCGAGATTCAAACTCCCGGAGGGACGACATCACCCTTTGACCTCGCGCTCTTCTGCGGAGCCCACGTCAACTATCACGACGGGCAAATTAACTATATCCAGGCGATCCGTGGCGACGCGGCCATGCACTGGCAAGATTAGGATTCTCCCAGACTGGTCCAAGATTGCTAGCGGATTGGAGCTGGCAACCTGCCTTGAATCTCGTCGGCCGAAAGAATCGGTGCCTGAGCAAGGATAACAGTCGCAAGAATTCCAGTCTCTTCACCCCCAAGACGCAATGAACATCCCATTGCGTTACGTTCATTGTTTCAAAACCTGCACTTGCAGGTTGCTTTGGCGGTTACCGGACGTAAACAGTCGATGAGTTGCACTCTTGAACATGCTCTGGTCGGCATTGAAAATGTCGCCAAAGGTCTGCGGGTTCCTATCGATGATGGGAAACCACGAGCTTTGTACTTGAATCATAACCTTGTGACCCTTTTTGAACGTATGGCAGACGTCCGGTAAGTTGAAAGCGACCGATTCGACTTTCGACGGATCGAGGGGCGTGGGCCGAGACCAGGAGTTTCGATACTTGGCACGCATCGGTTCGCCACGGATCATCATTTGATAACCGCCCATGGGAATGTTCTCCCCACGAGGAGAGTTATTGGGGGAATTATTCGGCAGCACGTCGATCAGCTTCACCACAAAATCTGCGTCGGTGCCCGTTGTCTGTACAAACAAGGAAGCTCGAAGCGATCCGGCAAGAGTGAGATCCTCGCCGAGTACCTCAGATTCGAAACTGATGACATCGGGCCGACCCCAGACGAAGCGCTGGTCCTCGAGCATATACTGACGCGGCATGCCAGTCGAGATTGCTGCCGAACCTGGCACCGGTTTCATGGGGTCTGACACCCACTCCTCGTGTCTTGAACCTGTTTGAGTCGGAGAACGCTTCAGCAGTCCGTTCGGCGAAAGAAACAGGCTAACGTTTTCGGCTGACTTTGGTGGCCAGATCCCGAACGTTCGCCATTGATCGGCTCCGAGATCGAACATCGTGGCGTCAGAAATTGCCGGTTCCGATGCATCCTGCCACAAGTAGTGTCGAAAGAATGGCTTCTGGAACTTGTCCCGATAGTCTTCGCCTGTTTTCGTTGCCCAGCGAATGTCGTGCAAGTTGTCGCCAGGGCCACCGTTCCAAGACCCGTGATACCAAGGTCCCATGATCAGCTTGCTATTGTTGCGAGGCGTGTGACGCTCAATTGCCTTGTACATATCAAGGGGTCCATAGAGATCCTCTGCGTCAAAGAAGCCGCCGACGGTGAGGATTGCTACTTTGTCTGCCTTCTTCAAATGCTGGCTGACATTCTGCTTTTGCCAGTACTCGTCGTAATCGCCATGCTTCACCCATTCCTGCCAGAGCGGAATTTGGTTCATGTTGTATTTGGTCAGGGCGTTCTTGAGTGGGCCCAGCTCCAAGAAGAATCGATAGCCGTCGGGTGTGCCGTGAGTGAAAACGCCACGGCCATAGTCCTGAGTTGGACCCCTTCGGACTTTGCCAAAACCAGAGATGAAGTTCATGGCATGGGGAAGGAAGAAAGCGCCGTTGTGGTGCATATCGTCGCCAAGCCAGTTATCAACCATGGGCGCTTGAGGACTTGCCGCCTTTAAAGCCGGGTGAGGATCGATGAGGCATTGCGCGGCATAGTGTCCCGGAAAGCTGGTGCCGTAAACACCGACACGCCCGTTGTTGTTTGGCACATTCTTAAGGAGCAAATCTATCGTGTCCCAAGTATCGGTCGATTC
>CAMLEL010000287.1 GCA_946478935.1 uncultured Armatimonadota bacterium | reverse complement strand
AGCCGAACCGTCTGCTCCACGTGCGACTGTGGTCCCCGACGATCGCACCCAAAGAAGCAACCGCAACCCTGGCGCCGCCAGCCGGACTAAAGCAGGGAGACAAGCTGAACCTCGATCTTTATCGACCAGAAGGCGCCACCGACACGGGCAGAGTTCAGGGGTTCGATCCGGATTCAAACCCCGAGTTCGTGATCAAGATTTACTGGGGCTCATCGCAAACCGTCAAGGAAGGTCAGCCCAAGATCATCGACTGGAAGAAGCTTCCACCCGAATATCAGGCGGCGATGAAGGCACAAGCTCGCGATGCGAATGCTGGCAGCTCTTACTTCTACAAGGCTGGCTGGACGACCGGCTTTTGGCCCACGAAGAAGCAGCCCGGCGTCATCGATGCCGGGGCGTCCCTCACCGGAATGTATTCGTTGACCACCAACTATACGGGCAACGTGGACATCGAGGCGCCAGCGAACGTCAACTTCTTGGATGCCTATGCGCTCTCCTCTCCGAATCTCGATAAGAGCATCGACTTGAACAAGTTCATTCCCCTCAAGTGGGCCGCAATCCCGCATGTCCTTGGCCAAAACGCGACGATCTTCGGCATGGAAGGCAAGAACACGATGATCATCTGGAGTTCCTCCGAGGTGTTCGCCGATAACCTGATGGGAGATACCGGGTTCATGCAGATGGCAGATGTGCGCGAAAACGTGGCGAAGACCCTTTTCATGGGACCGGACCGCACCAGCGCGGACGTACCCGCCGGCATCTTCAAGAATGCGGACGTTTCATTTCTGAATCTGATCGGCTACGGTCCAGGTTCGGCATTGGAAAAGGCCCAGCCGCTCCCCAGAATCCAAACAAAGACGCACCTCATGGTGATGCTGGGCGGCAAAGGCTTCTAGCTCCCACGCTGTGCAAACAGCCCCTTACCCCTCCGTCAGTTCCATCGACGGGGGGTCATGAGACCCTGGAAACTGAGAGGTAGGATGATTCGCGATGACTGCCGCCCAAGAGCTCGATATCCTCATTCGCGCCAAGTATCCCATCTTGTACATCGTTTCTTGGGAAGAACGGCGGGTTGAAGAAACGCTTGCAAAAGTCTGCAAGAACCTAAACCGCACCCTGCATACGTGGTCGATCACACAAGGCATGAAGCCAACGGTGAATCGGCAATCCGGACCGGTCAAGCCAACTTCCCTTCCGGGAGAACTCGAAGCGCTTGCCCTCATTCACGAATCAGCCGACTTCACCGTCTTTCTTCTCAAAGACTTTCACCCCTACATGCGCGACAATCGCGTGGTGAGACTCTTGCGCGATCTGGCGATTCGACTGCGCGGAAAAGCCCAAACGCTGATCATCATGGGCCCAACCTTGAGCCTGCCAACCGACTTGGAAAAGGATGTCACTGTCGTCGACTTCGCGCTTCCAAGCGCAGATGACATCGAGAGCAAGTTGGACGAGGTGACAACGGCCGTAAAGGACAACAAAAACGTCGACACAAACTTGGAGCCGCTGGAGCGAGAGATTATCGTCAAATCGGCGCAAGGGCTAACGATGGATGAGATCGAGTCGGTCTTCGCTCGGAGCCTGGTCGAGAAGAAGGAGTTCGATGTCGAGGTTGTGCTCGAAGAGAAGAAGCAGATTATCCGCAAGAGCGGACTGCTGGAGTACTATCCAGCCCAAAACAAGCTTTCCGACGTCGGCGGAATGGAACTGCTCAAGGAATGGCTCGCCAAAAGAACTCATAGTTTCACCGACAAGGCGCGCGAATTTGGACTCCCCGCGCCAAAAGGCGTTCTAATTCTCGGTGTTCAGGGCTGTGGAAAGTCGCTGATCGCAAAAGCCATCGCCGCCCATTGGAATCTGCCCATGCTCAAGCTGGATGTCGGTCGAATCTTCGGCTCGCTGGTCGGGCAGAGCGAAGAGAACATCCGCAAGGCGATCAAGGTCGCGGAATCAGTTGCGCCCTGCATCCTCTGGGCCGACGAGATCGAGAAGGGCTTCGCGGGCGCATCGGGCGCGTCCGTTTCCGACTCCGGCACCACCGCCCGCGTCTTCGCCACGTTCCTCACCTGGATGCAGGAGAAAACGGCGGCCGTCTTTTTGATTGCCACCGCAAACAACGTCTCCCAGCTTCCTCCCGAAATGCTCCGAAAGGGAAGGTTCGATGAAATCTTCTTCGTGGATCTGCCGGACAAGTCGGAGCGGAAGGACATCTTCTCCATCCACTTGAAGAAGCGTGGCCGGGACCTGAAGAAGTTCAAACTAGAACCGTTGGCCGAAGCAACCTTTGGATTCAGCGGCGCGGAGATTGAGCAGGTGATCGTGGGGGCGCTGTTTGTGGCGTTCGATGCGGGCCGAGAGCTGACGCAAAAAGATCTCTTGGATGAAGCCAAAGTGGTTGTGCCTTTGAGCCGGATGATGGAAGAGGATATTGCCGAGATCAGGGAGTGGGCGCGAATGCGCACCCGCCCGGCCAGCAAGCAGGACGGCGATTAAAGATAACCGCAGAAAACCAGGCCATTCCAGGGCGTTCTGCGTGGCGGCGTCGGGACGTACCATCACCTCTCAGACCAGCAGTTTATGCAACATCGGCCGCCGACCTTCGGAAAGTCGCATGACCTCGCTGCCATATCCCAGACGATACGGGGAAGTGCTAACCTCACACCAGCATGAAGCGCGCTCTTTGTCTTTGCCTCCTCGTGGCCTCGCTGGCCCAAGCCCAGGAGATCGTGATTCGCGAGGGTTTGGGGATTCGCGTGCCGGGAGCGCGGCGTTCGGCGATTCACGTCGATCCGATTGAGCACAAGCTTGTCACCGGCCAATGGCAGACTCCGACCGAAGGCAAAGACGGCTGGACCAAAGCCACGGCCAATCCCCAGGGAGAGTTTCGTGGGGGACCCACTTCGGGCGGGTACCTCTTCACCATGGTGAATTCAGCAACGGATAAGGTCATGCTGCTGGAGGCATCGGGTCACAGCTTTGTCTATGTGAATGGCGTGCTCCGCACGGGCGATCCTTATAGCTATGGCTATGTGGCTTTGCCCGTTCAGCTTAAGCGTGGGAAGAACGAACTGCTCTTCCAGTGTGGGCGCGGGCGGCTTTCGGCCAAGCTGACGGACGTTCAGACGCCGGTTTCCATCGACCTGCGCGATCCCACCCTGCCCGATATCCTCTCGGACCTGCCAGCCACCGATCTTCCGATGGGAATCGTGGTGCGCAACGCCACCAGGGAGCGCGTGAATGTCATCCTGGAGGCGACCGGCGATCTGGGCTCCACCAACGCATCTGTCGCGCTCATGCCGCTGGAAGTCCGGAAAGTGGGCGTCGGTGCAAAGTCCAGTGATGGCAAGGTTCGCTTGACGCTGACGCGCAATCGGCAAAAGCTGGATGAGAAGTCGGTGGAGCTTCGGGTCAAGAAGTCCACCGAGATCCACAAGCGCACGTTCGTGAGCAGCATCGACGGGAGCGTGCAGTATTTCGGGGTCAACCCTTCCCTTCAGCCAGGCCCCGATCAGGCACTTTTCCTTTCTTTGCACGGGGCCAGCGTGGAAGCGATTGGGCAGGCGGAAGCTTACGGGCGGAAGAGTTGGGGGACGTTGGTGGCGGCGACGAACCGCCGGCCCTATGGCTTCGACTGGGAGGAGATTGGCCGTCTGGATGCACTTGAGGTGCTTCGAGAAGCGCGCCGGATCTTTCAGCCCGACCCAACAAGGATTTATCTCACGGGCCACTCCATGGGGGGCCACGGCACTTGGCACTTGGGCGCGCATTATCCGCACCTGTTCGCGGCGATCGCACCCAGCGCGGGTTGGATCAGCTTCCAAACCTATGCCGGTGGCCAGCGGTTTGAAAACCCGAGCCCGGTTGAGCAGATGCTTTTGAGGGCCGGATCGAGCAGCGATACGTTGGCGCTCAAGAACAACCTTTTGCAACGCCCCATTTACATCCTGCATGGGGATGCT
>CAMLEL010000286.1 GCA_946478935.1 uncultured Armatimonadota bacterium | reverse complement strand
AGAAAGCCAGAGCGAGCATCCGATTGGTCGTGCTGTGGTCCGAGACGCCAAGGAACGTGGTCTTCGATTAGCGCCCGTCGAAGGATTTGCCGCAATCGCTGGACAGGGCATTACAGGCAGGGTGGCTGGCAAGCGCATCGAAGTGAGCGCTGCAAAGTCTGGCACGAGCCTCGTCGACCAATGGGAATCGGAAGGGAAGACGGTCTTCACAGCCGAACGAGAAGATGGTGCGATCGCGGTCTTCGCGGTAAGCGACGTGATTTCTCCGACCGCCGCAGAGGCCATCGCTGAGCTCAAGACGCTGGGCATCAAGCCAGTGATGGTCACGGGGGACAATCTTCGTACCGCAGAGGCAGTGGGCGCCAAGGTTGGGATCGACACGATCGAAGCCCAAGTAAAGCCCGCCGAAAAAGCCGCGATCGTCGAACGGTACCGCGCTCAAGGCGCTGCCGCCATGACCGGGGATGGAATCAACGACGCTCCCGCGCTCGCTCAGGCCGACCTGGGAATCGCAATGGGCGGCGGGACGGACATTGCCATGGAAACGGCGGGAATCACGCTGCTCAGGGCCGATATCCGAGGCGTGCCGATGGCAATCCGACTTGCCCGGGCGACGATTTCCACCATCAAGAGCAACTTGTTCTGGGCATTCGCTTACAACGTGGTGATGATCCCGCTGGCTGCTCTCGGCATCCTGAGTCCCATGTTGGCCGCCGCCGCCATGGCGCTTTCGAGCATTTCGGTGATCCTGAACTCACTTCGCCTCCGAAGATTCGGACGGTGATCAGGTCCTCCCCTTGCATCCGTGAGGGGAGGCATCGACCTTACTTAAAGATTTCTCGGAAGAAATCCTGCATAGCTTCCCAACTGCGGCGATCTGCATCCGCATCGTATTGAGAGCCGCCTTTGACGGTAAAGGCATGAACATTCAGGTTGTAAACAACGGCTTGGTAATCCACCTTTGCCGTTTGCATCTCATCCAAGAACTTGTTCCACGCCTCTCGGCTCGCTCCGGGATCCTGGGCAGCGTGGACCACCATCACTTTTGCTTTCACCTTGCCCACCTCGGCTGGCATGGTCGTACCTAAAGCTCCACCGTGGAAGCTCACGACCCCGTCCACGTCCGCTCCACTCCGGGCCAATTCCATCACTCCACCGCCGCCAAAGCAGTAGCCGATTGCCGCAGTTTTACTGCCGTTCACCTGGGGCTGTGCCTTCATTGCATCCAAACCGGCTTGCAGCCGGCCGCGAAACAGGGCCGGATCGGATCGGTACTTTCCAGCAAACTGACCATTTTCCTGCGGTGATTTCGGGCGTGTGTCCTTCCCGTAAATGTCGGCGGCAAAGGCGACGTATCCCATTTCTGCCAGCATTCGCGCCCGCAGTTCTTCGTAGGCGTTCAGCCCGTCCCAATCGTGCACGATCATGACCGCTGGCTGCGGGCCAGACTTGGAATCGTCATAGGCGAGAAATCCTTCGAGGACGGTGTCACCGTGCTTGTATTCGACACGCTTGGTCACAACCGTAGCGGAAGCTGCGGAAACAAGAGCGGCGATTCCAAGGACAAGACTCATCGAGCGAACATTCATTTCAACCCTCCAACTGGTATTTCTTACACGATTCTACGCGGTCCATTGGCGAAGTTGGCCTTCTGAATCCACTCAGGCGGCTGAAGAATGACGAAATCGACTAGCGACCCATCTCGAACAAGACGGGCTTTTCTCGGTTCCGGACGTTTAAGAGCAGGCCAACGCAGGCCATACAAAGCCACATCGCCGTGCCGCCGTAACTCATGAACGGAAGCCAGAGCCCCACCACCGGCAAGAGCTGCAAAACCATCGCCAAGTTCACGACGGTATGGAACGCCAGCATTCCCAATAATCCAGCCGCAATCATCCGATAGTACGGCTCGGTCGCATGGAGGTAGATCAGCCAGATACGGTAGAAAAAGAATCCGAATGCGATAAGGATGAGAGTCGAACCGACCAACCCTCCTTCTTCGCCCACGATAGTGAAGACGAAGTCAGTGTTCTGGAACGGAATGCTGTCCAACTTCTTTTGCTCGCCTTTGAGAAATCCGGTGCCCAATAGTCCGCCAGCGCCCAGGGCCATCGCCGCACGATCGGTTTGGAAGCTCTCACCTTTCGTGTCCTTTTCGAACATCGCCATGAACCGCTCGAGGTGGTAGCCCTTTAGGAACAACTTGCCGACCGACGGCACGGTGAAAGCAACACCAAGAAGCAGGATCACGGACAAACCCGCGCCGAGCACAAACTTCCAGGGCACATGTGCTGCAAGGCAGATGCAAAGCCAAGTTGCAAGAACGGCAATTGCCGCACCCATGTGAGGTTGCTTAACGATCAAGACAACCGGTATGGCAACATGGACGAACGACAGGGCAAAAGTCGAAAACTTGTGAATCTGGTCGTAGCGCTTGGCAAAGAACGTTGCCAAGGTTAGGACAATGAGAATCTTTGCTGCTTCACTAGGCTGGAACTGAATAACACCGAGGTCGATCCACCGATCGGATCCGTTGCGGTTTTCCCCGATTGCCAACACCAGCGCCAACAATCCAAGGTTGACAAAGTAAAGGATGTTTGCGAAGCGCATCCAGGTTTTGGGATGGACGAGCCAGAAAACAGCAAACGGTACGATGCCGACCACGAGAAAGAGTACGTGCTTTCGGAAATCTGGACTGGAAGTCTGATAGGCCTTGCTGAATTGAGAGAGGACCCCAAAGGCAATCAGCGACAGGGCTCCCAACAGCAGGTACCAGTCCATCCGCAATGGCGGACGTTTGGTCCGATCCATCGGCTGACTTATGGGTCTGCTGGCGCTCGCCATGTTCTACTTTGCGGCCGGTTCCCGACTGGAGGCATCCCCGAACTGCCTGCGAATCAAGCCCTTGCCTTCTGAAAACCAAAACCGCATCTTTCGCTTTGCCGGGGTAGGGCCACCCCCGGAAATCGAAAGGTCCACCACGACCAGGATGGCCGGAGTTGCTCCAGCCGTGGGCATGAGTACGGTTTCTGATGTCGTTGTAATGGCCGCAGTCGCCTTATGCGGCGCTTCGCCTGCTGACATCGTTCCAACCCAATTCCAAGAATCGCCGACTCGAAAAGGAAACTTGAGCAGCGAAAGCGGTTCGGAGTATTTTTCGCCGGCTGCCGAGACCAGGTCGAAGGAGCTTTCTTGCACTCGGTAAGTTTCGGTTTCCAAGACTTGCCCATGTGCCAGCAATTCCAAGGTCATAGTTGAACCGCTCTGCTGTTGACGGATTTCTACAGGCATATCGATCTGACCAATCTTCAAGTTGGCCTGGGTAGGGATCGGGGCTGTAGGTTTGAGATCTCCGATTGTGGCGAATGACTCTCCACTTGAAGCCGTCCCGCCTGATCGACAACCAAGGCCCAGGCACGCCATGACAAGCCATGCTGCCGGGCCCAGCTTCACTTAGTTTCCCGCCTTGGCGGACTCGAACTTCGTCAATTGAACCTTGCGCTTCTGGCTGCGCCGTCCAACGCTCACATTCTCTTCCATCTGCACGAGCCCAACGCCCTTTGCGTAAAGGCCGCTTCGTTTGAACAGCGTGGCCGTCGACTCAGAGAGGCCAATTCTGGTCTCCGTGTCCACTTCCAAACACTCCCGCTTTTCGCCGAGTACGGTTCGCTGTCCAACTAACTTGGATTGCCCTTTCACGCGCATCCTTGCCGATTTGTCATCGTCATAGGGTGACGGGCCTTCATACTCCCATTTCGATCCCTTGCCCTCAAGTTGAAAGACGGGCTGAGGCTTCTCGAAGAGAACTTTGGGATCGTGGCCGATCACGTACACACCACTCCCCTGAAGGTCATAAAAGGTGGTCTGCACCAAGCGGCCGCTGACTTTGATGAGTAGTGGATTTCGTAGGGTGCCGCCAACGTCGATGGGTGTCCCGATCTCCTGCGAATAGGTTCCACCG
>CAMLEL010000285.1 GCA_946478935.1 uncultured Armatimonadota bacterium | reverse complement strand
CCTTAGGACGGAGGCGCTCTATCCTCTGAGCTACGAGGCCGAGGCACTAGTATACGCTCCGCGTGGTGGCTAGGTGGCTAGGTGGCTAGGTGGCTAGGTAGCTGGGTGACTGTGGGCTTGTCAACATTCGCACGATATCCGCCACATACCCGTGCGTGGACCGGCCGAGTTGCCGCATGTCATCCGTGTTGAACTGCACCGCCACGGCCAATCCATGCTCCGGGAAATACTCCATCTCCGAGAGCCAGCCGGGGAACCAGCCGCCATGGCCATAGCTCAGGCCGACCGGAGTCTTCCTGATCTGGACGCCAAGACCATACTCCCCCAGTCCGCCCGCGGGCATTCCCTTTAACATCTCTGCACGCAAGCCCGGAGTCAGCGCCGAACCGCCATATAGGGCCAGGGCCCACTTTGCCAAGTCCAAGGCGGTGGAAGCGAAGCCTCCTCCACACCACTCCATCTGCGGGTTGAACACCATCCTCCCGTCTTTCACCATCGGTCCGCGGGCGAAGAAAGGTCCAAAAGTGGCCGTGCCGACCGCCAAATCAGGAATCGTCAGCGTGTCAGAGGGCATGGTGCGGGTGAGCTTGAGCGGAATGATAAACCGCTCCTGCGCCAGTTGGTACATCGGCTTTCCAGCGAGCTTTTCCAGCGCCAAACCCAAGATGATGTAATTCGTATCGGCGTAGGAGAACTTCTCTCCGGCGGCAAAAAGCGGCTTTGCGCCTCGTGACGTAACCAAAAGCTCTTCAAACTTCCAAACCTTGAGCGGATCCTTTTCCACCATCGCCGTGAATTGCTTGCTTTGCACGTGCTCGGGGATGCCAGTGTGGTGGGTCATCAGGTTTCGAAACGTGATGTCTTTGGCGTTGGGGAGGTCCGCGAACCAGGCGCGATCACCCAAGACGGTGTCCACTTTGGAGTCCAGATCAACCTTCTTCTCTTGGGCGATCTGAAGGAAAGACGCGGCGACAAATGTCTTGCCAATGCTCCCCGCGAGCATGCGGTCACCAGCTTTCAGCTCCCGCGCTTTGCCGGCTTCAAACTTGCCGATGGAAATGGTAGCGGTCTTGCCGTTTGCCCAAACAATGGCGACATTAACCCCGGGAAAGCCCCGCTCTTTATGCCGCGCTCGCAGTTCCTGCTCGACCGCCGCGACTCGGTCTTGGGCAGAAGCAATTGCCGTAAGGGCAAGTAAAGTGAAAAGGATCAGGCGTCGCACGAGAAGAGTTTACGCAGCGATTCGTGAGGTCGTTCCTAGTCTTCAGGCGGAGGCATGTTGGCCAGCTCGACCCGAGCGTCCACGCGCTCGGTGACTGGCTCATCTGACACCACTCGACCATCCTTAAAGCGGAGAATTCGTTTGCAGCAATTTGCGATGTCCTGCTCGTGCGTCACGATAATGACGGTCTTGCCCTGTTCGTTGAGGTCCTGGAAAAGGGCCATGATCTCGATGCTGGTTCGAGAGTCCAAGTTTCCCGTCGGCTCGTCACCGAAGATGAGGACCGGGTCGTTGACAATCGCCCGGGCGATCGCCACGCGCTGCTGTTGACCACCCGAAAGTTCGCTCGGCTTATGGTGCGAACGCTGTGCCAATCCCACTCGTTCCAGAGCATCCATTGCACGCTTGGTCCGATCCTTCGCACCGGCATACATCAAGGGAAGTTCCACGTTCTTCACTGCGCTGGTGCGAGGCAGGAGGTTGAAGTTTTGGAACACGAAGCCGATGTACTTGTTCCGGATATCGGCCAATTCGTTGTCGTTCATGTCGGCCACGTTTTGGCCTTTTAGAAAGTATTCGCCGCTGCTCGGTCTGTCCAGGCAGCCGGCAAGGTTCATGAAAGTGGATTTCCCCGCGCCAGAAGGGCCCATCAGGGCCACAAACTCGCCTTCTTCGATGATGACATCGGCATCGCGCAGTGCGTGCACCACCACATCGCCCATGACGTAGTCCTTTCCCAACCCTCGGGTTTCGATAACGGCTGTCCCCATCCTGCTTCATTTACGCTACCAGAATCTGGATGACTCAATGGGCCAAGAGGTTGGAATCGCTCGTCCAATTGGTTAGAATTGCATCTCTGATCGACTATGAGGCAAGTAACTTTTCCCAGCAAGACTCTGGCTGCCGTGTTGGCTGCCTTGTTCATCAGTTCTTGTGGAGGCGTTGGAGGAGATGGTAGCGGAGGGATCGGAGACGGGTTCGGACCCTTGGGTTGTGCCCTCGATACGTTCTCACCCAACTACCTGCAGGAGACAGATCCCAGCACTGGAGAGCCGAACGAGATTCATTGGTGGGAGCAGTTCCCGCTCCGAATCTATTTCCCAAACAATCCCACTATTCAGGGCATGCAGCTCGTCCCGATTGCGATGGAGGGCTTCAATGCCTGGTCGGCGGTGGCTGGAAGAACCCTTGCCGTCGAGGTTGCAAACGAAGCACAGGCGGATGTGGTTGTGGTCTTTGAGAATGTTCCCACTCAACCAGGAGGTGGCGACTTTGTCGGACAGACCTCCTGGACGTACAGTCCGTCCACTTTCAAGACGTTCAGCGCCGAGATGACCCTCCGGACTTGGAACAACATGACCGTCAATCAGGTTGCGAACGGCTTTAGAAGGACCGCACAACACGAATTTGGCCACGTCCTGTTTCTTGCCGGCCACAGTCCGCACAATGGAGACACGATGTTTCCATTCGGAGGCGGGGACGTCTACACGGCGTTAACGACGCGGGATCAGAACAGCCTGAAAACCGCCTACTGCGGATCATTCGCAGATCGCCAGCCGACGAAGGCGCCGATCGGACCGCTGGTAACGCGTACCATCACATGCCCAGCTCATTGATCGTTTTCAAGGAGTTCGAGGTCGACTCCAAGGCTTGCTCGTGTGTCCAGATAGGCGTACCGCCCACCCTTGAACTCGCCCCGCATTGAAACTCCAATGTCCATTTCTGCCAGTTGAGAAACAGACGCTTGGATGTTGGGAACCACAAAGGCGATGTGTTGGACCGATTCCCCGTTTCGGTCCATATGCTCCTGCCAAGTGATGTCCTCGCCGTCGGGCTGAATAAGCTCGATCTGCACCTGGCCGGATTCGAAGAAGCAAAGTTTGGCGGTAGCCGGCGTGGGCAACCCCCGGAAATGCGTTTGCGCCGTTTCAAATCCAGCGGTCTGAATAATCGGCGGCGGCTCGACTCCAAGAAGTCGAGCCCACCGTTCTCGCGAGCGGTCTATATCGCGGACCACGATTCCAATTTGGGCGACCTTGCCGTTGCCCAGAGCGCACATCAGCTGGCCGATTTGAGCTTTTCTAGCGCCTTTTCGACGACGGGGTCCTTACCGTCTTGTCCGCTGCCGGTGGCTTCGACGTCGGGAACGATCGGGTTCTTTTCCAATCGGACACCCTTGATAGAGACATAGTCGCTGACGGGGTATTGCATTTGGAATCCATGTGGCAGGGGGCGGAAGACCGAGGCCAATACTGCGCCAGCGGATCGAGTGCCGACGATTGGGGCGCCGATCGTCTCCCGAAGCCCGGTCGCAAAGATTTCCGATGCGCTTGCCGAGCCTCGATTGATCAAGACGGCCACTTTGCCGGTGAAGGGCTCCAGGCGCTGCTTGCGGGTCCGGTACTTGCGGGTCGTTGCCTTGGCAACCGCCACCAGGTCTTCGGATGGCGTGTGGTCCTTTTCAAACTCGCGCATCGAGTTCCGGTCTACAAAAGTTCCGATATCGGTATCCGGTTTGACGAAGAGGCTGAGTAGGTGGAGAAGATTTGCAGTGGATCCGCCGCCATTCGAACGCAGGTCGACGATCACATACTTCGCTTTCGACTGGGCTTCTTTCATCAAGCTTTCGATGTTGTCTCGCCCGTAACCGCGACTGAAGGTCCAAACGCGCAGAACGGCTGTTTCATCGTTCACCCAAGACAAGGTTTCTGGACGAGCGGTGGAAACGCGTGCCCGCTTGACCGTCAATTCTCT
>CAMLEL010000284.1 GCA_946478935.1 uncultured Armatimonadota bacterium | reverse complement strand
AATGGTTCATGGCTCCATCGTGGATGCTGCGATCTCCAAGGTGAGCATATCCACGACCACAATTGATGCATTGGTTGCAGAACATAACCTGATGCCAGGCTTCATGAAGGTTGATACTGAAGGTTGGGAGCATGAAGTATTCCAAGGGAGCACTCAGGTGTTGAGTTCATTTCGTCCCATAGTTTTGACTGAACTAAACGGAAACATGCTGTCGGCGAATGGTTCTTCAATGGAGTTCGTTATGGACTTGTTGCGCTGTCACGACTATGTGGTTCTTAATCCAATTACCGGACAACCCGAGTTCCATGATGACCAGAACGAGTTTCTGGCCTGTCCGCGAGAGTTGGTCAGTCAGTTACCTTCGTGACAAATCCTGCGTTTACATGGTCAAGGCCGCTGTTTGGACCCGACTTGGACCCAATTCTCTCTGATTATTTTTGAGGATTGTGAGCCGATCGGGGGTATCGCATGCATAGAATGACTCATGGCGTCTGATAACAAGATTTCTCGAAGGACCTTCATCGTGGGCTCTGCGGGGCTGGCCGCAAGTGCAGCGGGAGTTGGATTCAATGAACAGGACAAGCTGATTCTCGGCTCCGGCGAGTTCCGCTACGAATGCCTCCACGACTGGATCACGCCGCCAGAAGGGATGGTCTTTGGTGACACGCACGGGGTAGCCCAGGACGCCAGGGGCCGGATTTACATTGCCCACACGGTCAACGCCGAGAGCAAGTCGGACCACACCATTTGCGTCTACGACGAGAAAGGGAAGTTCCAGAGCTCGTGGGGTAGCCAATTCAAAGGTGGCGCACACGGATTGGACATCCGTCGCGAGGGTGGAGAAGAATACATCTACCATTGCGACGTCAACCATCGGAACGTGACCAAGACAAAATTGGATGGCACAGTTGTTTGGCAAATGGGGTCTCCGGCGGCTTCGGAAAAGTACAAGGACGGCCAACCCTTCATCCCAACGAATGTCGCCTTTTCTCCAGATGGGGATTTCTATGTAGCAGACGGCTATGGATCCAACTGGATCCACCAGTTCGATGTTCGTGCAAACTATGTGCGTACATTTGGCGGACCGGGCAAGGAGGCGGGACAGGTTCAACAGCCCCACGGACTTTGGGTTGACAACCGTCAGAAGGAGCCTTTATTGGCAGTGGCGGATCGAGCCAACCGGCGCATCCAATACTTCTCGCTTGACGGCAAGCACGTGCGTTTCGATTCTACGGGAATGCGCCTTCCTTGCCACTTCAGCATCCAGAAAGAACTCATGCTGGTTCCGGACTTGGAAAGCGTGGTGACAGTGCTCGATGATAAGAACCAGCCGATTGTCCAGCTTGGGGACGGGAAGCCGACGAATCTACGAGGCAAGCTCCGTTCTGAATTCATCCCCGGCAAATTCATTCACCCGCACGACGCGATGTTTCTAAGAAATGGCGACATTTTGGTAGCCGAATGGGTGCCGCAGGGTCGGGTCACTCTCCTCCGGCGGCTCAAGAAGTAGGGTCATTGGGATTTGTATAGGTTTTGCAGAAATGTAGAACCTGACCTGAAGACTGTGGTCAGATAGCCGATCATTTACACGTGTAACTTATCGCGGTGCACGCCAGGGATTGGGTTTGAAGCAGGAAGCAATCGAGGTATCGGATGTTTTGGTGGGTTACCGCGCCCATGCGCGAATCCTTGTCGCGACCACATCCGAGCAGCTGCGGTTCCGGATCAAGGATCTCCTTTCCAATCAGGGCATTCGAGTCTCCTTTGCTGCGAACCTGATCGAAACCACTCGAAAAGCGAAGAAGCAGAAACCTTTGCTCGTGATTTTGGAAGGCGAATGGGTTAACGAATCCATCTGCCTGGAACTTCGCAACTTGGTGGGTCCGCATGCCTTCTTGACGATCATCGGGAACGGTCACTCGGAAGAGGCCGATCACGTCCTGTCGCCTGAGTTCAATGACCTTGAGTTCGATCGGTGCCTGCGCGCCGCTCGTAGGGTGCTCAGATTGGAGTCGACGCTGGCAAAGCAGCGGAGCGAGCAACAACTGCAGACCAACGCGCTCAACCACATGAATCAGAACCTGATTCAAGCGTCTCGGAGGTTCGAGGAACTCTTTAGCGCCCTGCCCATAGCCTGCTTCACAATCGATTCCTGCGGTCTCATTCACGAGTGGAATAGGCAAGCCGAACGAACTTTCCGCATTCCCAACCATGCGGCATTTCTTCAACCTGTTTGGTCGATTCTTAATGACGAGTTATGGAACGAGGAGTTCGTTCGAGCCGCGTTCTCCGTTCAAGCACTTGAGGATGTGGACTGGAGCACGGTCCTCTTGTCTGGCGAGCAGAAGCATCTGGTGACTCATGTTTACGCGCTGTATGGTCAATCTGGCGATCGGGTTGGTGCAATCTGCACGAACCTCGATGTGACCGAACGCAAAAATGCGGAGAAGCGAATCGATGACCAAATCGTTACCATCAACCGATTTGCGAAGGAGCTTCAGGCCGAGAAGGCGAAATTGGAGCAGGCAAACCGACGACTGGAGCAACTCGCGGTAACAGATGTCATGACGGGTCTGCTCAATCACCGAGGCTTTCAAGAGGAGCTTGCTCGAGCAGGAGACCGCCAATGTCGTCTGGGGCTGCCACTGAGCTTGATTCTGATGGACGTGGACCACTTCAAGGAGTACAACGACAGGTTTGGACACCAGGCTGGCGACGATATCTTGGCTATGATCGGCAACGTTCTGCTGAGCGTCACCCGAAGCAGTGAACCGGCCGCACGCTACGGTGGAGAAGAGTTTGCGATTCTTTTGGAAGGAGTGGACTCGGAAGCGGCACTGAATGCCGCCGAGCGCATTCGTTTGGCAATCCAGGGAAGAAGCTGGCCGCATCGTGCGATCACGGCAAGCTTCGGTGTCGCCACTATGCATGGCGCAGCCATCGACCGGAAAGAATTGATTCGGCAGGCGGACGTGGCTCTCTATCGCTCGAAGCGCAGTGGGCGTGACCGAACGAGCCACTTCCATGCATTCGACCGACTCAGTGTTGCCTAATCGATACCCTCTTCGGACCTCAGGCGGCTTAGGAGGTCCTGTCCACAACTCAGTTTCTTGGTGGCCTTCGAGCGTTCGTCAAGCACTCGCCAAAAAGGGGTTACCTGTTCAATGGACTTTCCGGCCCGGTACTCATCCAATGCCGCTTCCGCCACGATCCGAATGAATATTCCCGATACCAGCGGGCAGGTGACATCTGCTCCGCTCGCTTGAGCAAGGTCGGCTCTCAGTCGCTCCATTGGACGAGATTCCCCCCGCGGAATCGAATCCACGTACTCTTTAACCACCAGCGGAGTCGGGATGAGCATTTTCGAGCCTGGTGGAAATCCATCGATTTGACGGACCGAATTCGCAATGACCGCTTCCTTTCCATTCCGCAGTTTTTCAGCCCAGGTCTTAGCCATACGACCATTGTAAGTTCTCAAAACCGTCAATTGCGTATGAATCTTTTGGACGACATCAGAAGCGAACGCCTGCTGTATTGGAAAGGGCTCCTGTTCCTGATTCTCGGCTTGCTCTCAGCGGTCGGCCTCGCTCTGAGGTTCGAGCATTGGCGAGACTATCTGTTACTCGGAATCGCCATCTGGGCGTTTTGCCGCTTCTATTACTTTTTGTTTTATGTCATCGAGAAGTATGCCGATCCCGGCTTTCGCTTCGCAGGAATCGGCTCGTTTTTGCAGTACTGGTTCAGGCACAAAAAAAGAGACCCGAACAAGTCGGGTCTCCCCTAGCCTAAGCGTCAGTTTCCTGAACGCCAGACCAAGTCTCGATCCAGTCGGACGCCGAATTCCGTTCCGCGTTCCAGTCGGACATCGGAAGCCTGCTGATTACTGCGTTGGACTTCGCCAAACAGGTAACCGAGCACGCCGCCGAGGATCGCGCCTTCCAATGGCCGCTTCGTCAAGAGTCCGACCAGTAGGCCGGCTCCAGCACCGTAGCCCGCA
>CAMLEL010000283.1 GCA_946478935.1 uncultured Armatimonadota bacterium | reverse complement strand
TTCGATTCTATTGAGTTCGTCGGCACCTTCCCATTCGCCAGAGTTCGGTTCCTTAAACAGGGACTTCCGCTGGAAGTCGAACTCGCAGCGGTGAATCCGTTCGTTCCCAATGACGTGGAAGCATCTAGCTTTCCAACTGCCCACCTTGTGTATCGAATCCGCAACATCGGCTCGCGTCCGATTCAGACGACGTTGGCCTGGTCGATCACCAACCCAATTGGAGTAAAGGCTCCAGCGGGTGAACCGGACCGCGCCCGCGGCGAGAAGTTCGAAGGGGCGGGTTGCCGCGGAATCTTGTTCACGAATGAGCGCTTCGCCCCGGACGATCCTCATTTCGGCACCTTCGCCTTGAGCACGTCTTGGGCGCAAACGACGATGCTTCCCCAATGGGAGCGGAGGGAGTGGTTCGATTCGATCCAGGCCGTTTGGACCGCATTCAAAGAAACGGGACGACTCGAAGGCGGCCCGGATGGGACTGGGCACGACCGAGCGGCAGGGAGTCTCGGACTCATGGCGAATCTGGAACCAGGAGATGAAGTGGAGTTGCCCTTCCTCTATTCTTGGGTGTTTCCAACCTGCTCCAAGTATTGGGACAATGCGGATCACAAAGATCATCGCTGGACACCCCACTACGCAACCCAGTACCACAACGCACGAGTGGTTGCCGAGCGGTACTTTGATCGATCAAGCGAATTGATCGAGCGGACATTGGCATTCGAGCAAGCTTTCTTCACTTCCGATTTGCCTCACGAAGTGCTTCAGTCTGTAAGTGCCACCGCTAGCACCCTGCACTCACCGACGGTGCTCAGGCTTGAGGATGGCACTTTTTGGGCTTGGGAAGGGTGTGGCCCCAGTGAGGGATGTTGCGCAGGCACCTGCAACCACGTTTGGAACTATGCGCTGACTCACGCCTACCTGTTCCCGGAAATGCAGAGAAGCATGCGCAGCACGGAATACAAGCATGCATTCAACTGCGGACCGATGGGCCGGCAGGGCGCATTGAACTTCCGGGTCATGATTCCCCTCGGCGCGGAAGCCCCGCTTTGGCACGCTGCCAGTGACGGACAGCTTGGGGGAGTCGTCCAACTCTATCGGGATTGGAAGCTGTCGGGCGACGACTCACTCCTGGATGAGCTTTGGCCAAGCGCCAAACGCGCCCTCGAATTTGCATGGGTGCAATGGGATCGAGATCGGGACGGCTTGGTGGAAGGTGATCAGCACAACACCTACGATATCAATTTCCAGGGACCCAATCCCCTCACCCAATTCTTTTACTTGGCCGCGCTCTGTGCCGGAGAAGAAATCAGCCGCCACGTCGGCGATATCGAAGCTGCCGACGGCTATCGTGAGCTCTTCGAGAGCGGACGATTGCTGACTCAGAAACGGCTGTTCAACGGTGAATACTTCATTCAGGAGAATTCGTATGATGAGGCCGACTCACCGAAGTACCAACATGGTCGGGGCTGTCTCAGCGATCAGATGTTTGGACAGCTGGCAGCGACCGTGGCCGGTCTGGGCGATCTCATCGACCCGGATTTAACTCGGCAAGCCCTGGAAGCCATTGTTCGCTACAACTTCCGGGATCCACTGGGCGATCACGAGAATCTGCAGCGCGTCTATGCCGTCGCCGATGAACCTGGCCTCATTCTCTGCTCTTGGCCCCAGGGTGGCAGGCCGCCCTTCCCATTCGTGTATTCGGATGAAGTCTGGACTGGGATCGAGTATCAAGTCGCAACTCACTTGGCATTCCTTGGCAAAACGGAAGAGTGCCTGGAAATCGTCCGAGGGATCCGAAAGCGCTATGACGGCAGCCGTCGCAACCCTTGGAATGAATTCGAGTGCGGTTCCCACTATGCCCGCGCCCTTGCTTCCTTTGGATTGATGCTCGCACTGCCGGGGGTTCGGATCGAAGGCGAGCAAGTAGAGGTTGAAAAGGACGGGCGATTCTTCTTCGCTGGACCCTATGGTTGGGGACAAGTCGTTCGCAACGGTGCTGAGACTCAGATTGAATGGCAAGAGCGCCGTCGGCTCGAATAGTCACAGGTACCCTTCACCCATGCCGAATCGGTGGCAAGAGTTCTTCGATACCCACGCGCCGTACTACGACGAGAACCCCTTCACCCAGCACACAAATGCCGAGGTTGACTTCTTTCTTTCGATTTTTCCCCTCGTTGCGGGATCGTCGATCCTCGACATGGGATGCGGCACCGGTCGGCACGCACTTGAACTCGCGAAGCGAGGCTATGAGGTCACGGGAGTCGATATCTCGGAAGGCATGCTTGAACAGGCCCGCAAAAAGGCGGAAGAGGCGAACGTTTCCGTGCGCTGGATACGGGCCGATGCGACCCAGCCGCTGACGCTCGATGAGCAGCCACAACTGTTCGACGCCGCGATTTCGCTATGCGAAGGCGGCTTTGGATTGATTGGACAGGGAGACGACCCTGAAGCCCATGATCTGGCGATTTTGAACAACGTCTCGTCCCACTTGAAACCCGGTGCGCCGTTCCTTCTGACCGCGCTCAATGGCTATCAGGTGATTCGTCAGATGAAAGATGAGTTTGTGGCTGCCGGTCGGTTCGACCCGGCGACCATGGTGTCCAACTACGAGGATCAATGGGATTTGCCGGAGGGACCCCGGATCGTTCAGGTCCATGAGCGCCTCTTTATTCCGCCTGAAATGGTCAAGCTTTTGGCCGCCGCCGGATTGCGCTGCGACCGCGTGTTTGGCGGTACTGCCGGAAATTGGGGTCAGCGCCCGCTGAGTCTCGATGAGATTGAAGTCATGTATGTCTGCCGAAAATCTGTTTGAGGACGGGTAGATTCTCTCCGATGCTCGCCGCTCTATGCTTCGCTGCTTTGAGCTCGGCCCCGGCCGACGCCCAGACTCTGAAAAATCCAGTTTGGAACAAGAATTTTCCCGATCCCTTTGTGGTTCGCGATGGCGAGCTTTTTTACGCTTACGCAACGCAGGCATCTCGCGCCGGATTTCAACTCATGCGCTCTCGCGACCTGATCGAATGGGAGCATTTGGGCGGAGTCAACGTTCCCGATTGGTCCAATGGCCAGCTCTGGGCGCCCGAGGTCTACAAGTGGCGTGGCAAGTGGTACATGTTCTTTTCGGCTCGAGACAAGACCAGCGGCAAGCGAGATTTGGCGGTCTCCGTCGCGGATCAACCGACCGGGCCTTTCAAGTTTCTTTCAAAGCTTATCGAGGGAACATCAGAGAACAAGGGCTCCGATGATAACGGAGCCATCGATCCAACCCTGTTCGTGCAGGACGGCAAGCCGTATATGTTCTACATTCGGGAAGCGCCTCCGCGTGCGGTAAAGCTGGTGGAACTCACGCCCACGCTAGATCGCACGGTGGGAGAACGCCGGGTGATGCTGCGCGTCGACCGGCCCGTCGAACAAGGCATCTTGGATGCGCCATCGATGGTCTACCGTGACGGCACCTACTGGCTCTTCTATTCAAGCGGCTGGTTCCAATCCAACAAGCAGGACGCCAAGTACCAAGTCTGGGCGGCGACTTCCAAATCGCTCTTTGGACCCTACACAAAGCCAGAAAAGCCTGTTCTGGCGGGCAAGGCTGGAGAGACCTATTCCCCAGGGCACCAGTGCCTCATCGAACTTCCGAACGGCGAGTGGTGGATGGGCTACCACGCTTGGAATGCAGAAGGCGAGCCACGCTATCGGCAGAATCCGACCGGGCGGACGTTCAGGTTGGACCGACTCATCTGGACAGACCAAGGTCCGAAGTGTCTGGGACCCACGCTAGAATCCCAACCAGCTCCCAAGATTCGCTAACCTTTATCGGCCAGATCCAGGGGCTTCACGCCCCGACGGTATCCGCCGAAACCGAATGCGCTGGGACGGTATTCACCAACCAAACCAACATCGGCCTTCGCGGGAACGGGCAGTCCAGTCAAGTAATACGATGAGTTCGCCAGGACTCGGCGGAGCGATTCGTCGAGAAGGTCGGTTGCCGCGCCCATCGTTGTGGTGATCACATGATTGACGGTTCCGGGTGAATTTTTCACTTTTC
>CAMLEL010000282.1 GCA_946478935.1 uncultured Armatimonadota bacterium | reverse complement strand
GATCCGAGGCACAAAACTCGTGGAATGGAACGGCTTTATCTACACGGGCGCTGTCCTTGCCGCATTCTTCCTTTCCCGCACGCTCGTTACGTACTTGCCGGACAACCCGTTCACAGCACAAATTTTCGTCTGCGGCCTTTTGCTATGGATGTTGGTATTCGGAAGCTTCCTGATATGGAGCGACCAAACGCTGCTATTCCAGGCTGTGCCAAGCATTGCCATATTTGGCTTGGTAGGCTGTTACGACACCTATCGTGATGCCGTTTGGATGTTCTTTGGCTTTCTCCTCTGCTTTGCGACAATGCTTGCTCGGGTTCACGGGCGAACGATGCTTCGGCAGGCGAAGGAATCTGGATACAGCCAAACGGGCGATCGTATGGACCGTTCGGCAACTGAGCTCGAGCGAATGCGCAGCAGTCCCTGGAAGTGGGTTGCAGGTCCGCAATGGGCCCTTGGCTCGGCCTTCGTCGTTATCCTCTTCAGCTTCATTGGTGCGCCTATCATACGAGAGTCCGTTCAAGGGGTGGCAGGCGCGGTTCGCGTTACCGCTCCCGTTACTTCTCGGAACACCCCTGTAACCGTCAACGCTGGCGCGGACCCCGGATCGTTTCGAGTTGGCAATGGGCCGAATCAGCTCTCGAGATTGCCCGTTTTCCGGGCGACATTGGACTCTCCGAGGTATTTGCGTACTGGGATCTATCAGTCGTATGGTGGCGGTGGATGGCAAGCGCTTGCTGCGCAGCCCGTCGGCGACAAGACCAACCTCGTGCTGGGACGATCGACGACTCGATCCTCGGTTCGATCCATCAAGAATCCGACCACGATCGAGTTCGAGATTGAGCCGCTCACCACGCGTTTGATTGCGATCCCAGTCCCTGGCGAACTGCAATCCATCACACCCGACGACAACACCACGATTCGGCAGGATGCAACGATCACCATGATCCAGACGGGAAAGGTCAACCTTTATAAGGGTAAGTCCATCGTCTCCGATCAGACGGCTGAGCCAATCGAAGCCGTTCGTACACTCTTGCCAGGGCAAGAAGGATTGACCTCCACTCAAAACATCACTCCGTCCGTTTTTGATCTTGCAAATAAGGCTGCCGCAAGCGGTTCGAGCGACTTTTCGCGGGCTCACTTGATCAAGCAGGAAATCGAGCGGCGGGTGAAGTACAACCTGAATGCGGAAGCCACTCCGCAAGGCCGTGATCCGGTGGAGTACTTCCTTTTCGATGGGAAGGAAGGCTATTGCGATCTGTTTGCCTCAGCGATGGCATCCATGGCACGCTCGGTCGGAATTCCGTCTCGTGTCGTCGTGGGATATTTTCCGATCAGTGGCGAACGGGATGCTGATGGTCGGTACATCCTTAATGAGTCCGATCGGCACGCCTGGGCGGAGCTGTTCTTTGAGAATCACGGCTGGATCGTGTTTGATGCGACGGAAGGCGCGGAGGCGGTGCCGGGTGGAGAATTGGGGTCTTCGAACGTCAATGGCTTGGCGAACAGCAACGTCCTGCGATTGGCGTTGGAGATTGGGATTGGAGCCGGAGTTCTCGTCTTTCTCATTCTCTCGCTTCGATCCTTCCTCAAAACGGCAAAGACCGGACCCACTCGTACGGACTTGGACCGGGAATACCTTGCATTCGCCGGCTCTCTTGCCAAGGCGACCGGAATCGAACTTCGATCAGACGCCGGCCGAATACATCGCCCAGGTTCTGCCAGAAGTTTCGACCCACCAATCAGAGGTTGTCGCGCTGAACAGCCAGTTCGAGCGATATTTCTATTCGTCCACTGGGCCAACCAAAGAGTTGATCAAGGTGCTGAAATCGGACTTGGCAAACCTCAAGCGCGGACTGGCGCGATCAAAATAGGTAGCCTGTCTCCGTGGCATTCTCGATTGAAAAAGCGCTTGCGGCGAAGGTGGTTTTGCTCTCCGGCGACGAAGACATCTTAAGGGCAAGAGCCTTGCAAGAGTGTATTCGAGCAGCCACACTTGAGGATGACTTCGACATCGAGTTCACGGATGGCGGTGTCACGCAACCGGCAAACTGGAGCGCCTCAGCGGGCACATCGCCTTTTCTCTCAAGCCGACGATGCGTTGTTGTACGCCACGTGCTGCGATCGGAGGATCAGGATACGACAGGTTGGCAATCGCTTCCGGACTCGGCATTTCTGGTGTTGGTTGCGGATGACGAATCGGGCGATGACAGCCGGCAAGGCCGCTTCGCTTCGGCCAGGACGGCTTGGGAAAAGGCCATCGAAAAAATTGGCGGTTACGTCGAGTCATTCAAAACCGATCCGAAGCAGGTCGTCGAGTGCATTCGTGATGAGGCGGCAAGATTCGGAAAGAAAATGTCCCCCAAATCAGCAGAGACGTTAGCTGAGATGTGCGGCGGCAACTTGTCCCGATGCCTCGAAGAAATCGAGAAGGTCATCTTGTACGTTGGCAACGCCGAACAGATCGTGGAATCGGACGTCCGTGAAGCGGCCATGCCATCACGCGAGTGGAACGTGTACAAGATGGTGGATTCAGCGCTTGCGGGCGATGGCGGGGAGGCGCTGCGGCAATTGAGGATTCTGGTCGGTAGCGTGGCGAAGGCCGAGGACGCGGCCTTCCAGCGGATCCTTCCCACAGTTCATCGTCAATTGCGGCTGATTTGGCAGGCCCGATTTATCCTGGAATCAAAAGCAGACCCTGAGGACTTGCCCGCTTCAATTTCGAACAAGCTTCCCCAGAATCCGCTATGGAGCAAACAGCCACCGTTCGTTAGATCTAAAGCGATGCGCTCTGCCAGAAACACCGACTTTCGTCGCTTGACCGCATGCATGGAGGCACTAAGCGATGCGGATGCCAAGCTAAAGGGAATGCTGCCCTCATTCAGCGCAATGGAGACTTTGGAGCAGATGCTGCTTCAAATGATTCAGGCTATGCGACCCCGGGCAGCATAGCCTGAGGCAGGCTTAGGCGGAAACCCTAAATTCTGCAGTTGGGAAGCCCTGAATGACGACGAGTCCATGGTCCTTGATGCAGAGGTCTTCGCCCTCTCGGACGATGTAGTCCGTTGCGTCACCCTCGCGGGTCAGGTATACAGTGCCCTCCAATACTTGGACTTTCAGCGGACGTTGGCGATTCAAGAGCATCGCCCCGCGGTTTTGGAGCGACTTCGATTCGGTCGGTTTAAGTTCTTTGCAGACGCTCATGTCTTATTCTACGTGGGAATAGGCGCCCTCAAGAAATTAGGAGTACAGTTACTTGGGACCAGGTGTTATCTCGATTCAGGTTCAGAATTGTACTGGGTACTCTTATCGAACCGGGTATACAGTAGGATATGGCCGCCTTGGGACAACGATTGTATGAACAGGTTGCGACACGCGTTCGCGACCAGATCACCCGTCGGACCTACCGTCCGGGGGACCGATTACCCTCTGTTAGGGAGTTGAGTCGAGCTTACAAGGTCAGCATCACGACCGTATTGGATGCTTACCGTTTGCTGGAGGATCAGGGATTCATTCATCCCCGACCGCAATCCGGACATTACGTGCGATCTCGCCCCACTACACAACCTTCGGAACCTGGGAGAACGCTTCCCAAAGTTGAGCCCGCAGAGTTTCGCAGAGAGGTCTTGCTCGAGCAGATCATGGCGGACGCCTATCGAGAGGATGTAACCAGTCTGGCATTTGCCACACCCAATCCAGCGCTGCGTCCGGTTGCCAAGCTGAGCCGAATTACTGCCCAAGTTGTGCGAGACATGCCCGTTGAGGCTTATGGATACATGGAACATGGTGGGCACCTGCCCTTGAAAGAGCAGATTGCACAGCGACTCTTTGAAGCGGGATGTTCCGTGTCTCCCTATGACATCACGATTACGAGTGGGTGTCAAGAAGCGCTGGTATTGGCGTTGCAGGCAGCTTGTCGCCCGGGAGGCGTTGTTGCGGTTGAGAGTCCCTGCTACTATGGCGTGCTATTGGCGACCCGCCTGGCCGGACTCAAAGCGGTTGAAATCGAAACCAGGAGCCGGGAGGGAATGTGCATCGCCAAACTTGAGGAAACCCTT
>CAMLEL010000281.1 GCA_946478935.1 uncultured Armatimonadota bacterium | reverse complement strand
AAGATCAGCTCCGCCCAGGATTTCCTACCCTTCTTGGAGAAGGCAGCCGCCGCCCGCCGTCCGCTGGTGATCATCGCCGAAGACATTGAGGGTGACGCCCTGGCGACCGTGGTTCTCAACAAGATTCGCGGCGTGCTCCAGATCGCAGCGGTCAAGGCTCCTGGCTTCGGCGATCGGCGCAAGGCCATGCTTGAGGACGTCGCAATCCTTACTGCTGGTCAATTCGTCTCCGAGGACCTGGGCACCAAGCTCGAGAACGTGACGATCGACATGCTCGGCACCGCCAAGAAAGTGGTCATCACCAAGGAAGACACCACGATCATCGAAGGCGCTGGAACCAAGGATGCGGTTATGGGTCGAATCAGCCTGATCAAGGGTCAGATCGACAAGACGGATAGCAACTACGATCGTGAGAAGCTCCAGGAGCGACTGGCGAAGCTCAGTGGCGGCGTGGCCGTTATCAAGGTAGGCGCGAGCACCGAAACCGAGTTGAAAGAGAAGAAGCACCGCTACGAAGATGCTCTCTCGGCAACTCGTGCGGCGGTCGAGGAAGGCATCGTCCCCGGCGGTGGCGTGACTCTGCTGAAGGCTGCGGGAGACCTAAGCGACAAGGGCCTGTCTGCCGACGAGGCAACCGGAATCGCGATCGTCAAGCGATCACTCGAGGCTCCGATCCGAACCATCGCCGGCAATGCCGGACTCGAAGGCTCAGTTATCGTGGACAAAGTCCGAAATGCGAAGGACGGCCAGGGACTCAACGCAGTCACCGGCGAGATCGTGGACATGGTGAAGGCTGGCATCGTCGATCCCGCCAAGGTCACTCGATCCACCATCCAGAACGCGGCCTCGATTGCGGGCCTGGTGCTCACCACCGAGACGCTCGTGGTCGAGAAGCCCGAGCCCAAGAAGGCCGGCGCAGGCATGCCCGGCGGCATGGGCGGCGGCATGGGAGACATGGACTTCTAAGTCCACCCGACAGACAAGTCAGACCCCGGACCCACTTTGGTGGGGATCCGGGGTCTTTTTTATGAGCTCCGCCGATAATGTACTTGCCAACGACTCAGCACAGATGCTGTATAGTCTTACTAGCAATTTTTAGAAGGGTAATGCTATGAAATTTGGCCTAAAGCGATTGATGTTCGTCGTGGTTTTCTCTGTCCTCGGAAACGCCATGTTGGCGGGAGCACAGGAAAGCAGGGCAGTCCAAGATGTTAAGGCATTCTATGCCAAGTTTAAAGAGGCCGACGGCCTCTTCAACAACAAGAGTTACGGCCCTGCCGCAACCGCTTTGGCCGCCGCCCACGACCTCTACCAAAGAGCCGAGCGTCGAGACGCCGAGGTTGGCCGCACAGATCTGTCAGCAAAGGTAGGCGAATTTCCCGCGCTTCGATACTACGGATACGGCTTTGGCACAAACGCGAGCCTTTCAGAGACTCCAAACGGGGAGATCAAAGGATCGGCAGCAGGTTTTCATTCAGCTATGAACGACATGTGGATGGACGCCGCCATCCTGAGTGGCGCCGACAAGTTTCCACGCTCCGGTGCCTTCAACGATCCTCCCATCGTTGAGATGTCCGAAAGCGAGCTGAATTCAGTCATGAGTATGTTGTACGGTCCCGTATCGACCCTCAAACTGCCTGTGCCCGACGACGAGTGGCGCAATGTGGTCCACTGGTCACGACGTGCGCTCCTAATGGTTGACTACGCCCTCCAGAAGTACCCCGAATGGAAGACCGGTACGCGATCGTGGAGCAACAACAACAGCAAGCTTCAACACACTGGCGACGAGGCGCTCGCCGATATCAAAGCCAAACTCGCCGAAGCCGAACCTGAATACGCCAAGATCGCTTCCGATTTTAAGAACGCCGCCCCTAAGCGGGCTGGGGAGTGGCTCGGCTACAAGATCGAGGATATCGACAAAGCGATCGCGGGTGTGAAGAAAAATGGCTGGGTTCCTTGGCAACTGGCGCGCGACCTGTTTGTCACAAAGGACTACCTCTCGGGGATCAAAAAGGCAGTGGCGCCAATGTATGCCGAGGAAGGCAAGACGATGCCGGCAGACGCGCTCAAGCCGCTCGAAGACAAAATCGCCAATTTGAAGAGCCTGATGGCAAGTAGCGCTTCGCGATGGAAATTCTCCGCCGGGCAGAAGAACGCCGCATTCGAGTCCAAGGCGGGCGCCGCCATCAAATCCAGCGTTCCAGGGGCAACAATCCTCAAGTCGAGACTGGATTCGGGAACCTGGGTGATCACGAAGAACGATCTGGGCATTCCCACTTACCGCAGCATGGGCGTATTGGTGCTGGCCAAGGTGCCCGGACAATCGCAGCCTTGGCTGTTCTTCGGCTACATCCGGCAGGACTATGCGGGAGGCGGTACATACAGTTCCACCGGGACGTACTCGGGCACTTACGATATCCGGGTCCAGTCGAACTAGGACTCGCCCGCCTTCTGGGCAAGTGGACTAGGTCCTGTTCTGTTCAAGGCGCAGACGCTGCCCCACGCAACTGCCGGATTCGAAGTCCCGTAACCTTAGAAGTAGACCTGCTGGTCGTCCCAGCAAGTCTGCAGGTAGTCGATCTGACCGGTGTGGATATACAGATGAATTGCCGGTATGTTCATGAAGAATAGAAAAGGTGTGGACCCAATTGGGGTTTCGATCGTGCTGCCAATCTGCTCGGGCCGAACGCGATCGAGGGAGGCAAGTGTGTCGGCGATGCCCTCCCTCAGGACACTTTCCGCCTGCCCTACGCTAGTAATGGCTTGGACACGAGCATCGATGGGAGCCAAGTATTCTTCCACGCTGGCCGGGAACTTGCCCGCGCCGATGATGGCGGCAAAGCCATGGCTATAGCCGGCGCAGTGGGCGGCAATCTGTAAGGCACTCCTGGCGCTTGGAGCTGGGCTCCACGAGAGCTTGTCCTCGGGGACATGGCTCAAATTGCGGAGGAACATCTTCATCGCCCAATCCGCCCTTTCCTTGCAACTTGCAACCACGTCTTCCACCGGCTCCATTCTACGCTCTTTCCGGCGCAAGGTTGACCTCACGCTCATAGCCGGAATCCGGAAGAACACATGGCACAGAGAATGTATTCGAACGTCCGCAGCCGCGTGAAGTGGCTTCTGAACACCGTGGAAATCAAGCTGGAGGGCAACCGGTCTGCTGGCCAGCGGTAATCTCCGAATCGTGCAAATGTTGTTGTTTCTGGTCGCGGCGGCGTTGGCGCCCCAATATGCTCAATTCAAGAAGGTTGTCTTGGATACTCGATTCCTGGCAGATGGCGTCACGATTGCCGACGTGAATAGGGATAAGAAACCGGACATCATTGCGGGCAATTGCTGGTATGAAGCTCCCGGCTGGAAACCTCATGAGATAGCCCCATACGTAAAGCTCGACCCCAAGAGTCAATACAGCAATTGCTTCAACTCCTGGGCCGAGGATGTGAACAAAGACGGCTGGCCCGACCAGATCCTCATCGGGATGCCGGGTGAGAAATGTATCTGGCGAGAAAACCCAAAAGGTGCCTCGGGGCCGTGGAAAGAGAGGCTGATTTGGCGATCCGCAGGAAATGAAAGCCCGTTGTATGCCGATCTATTCGGCACCGGAAATCGGGTTTTGGTAATGGGCTACGACGACACTCATCTGGCTTGGTTCGAGCCTGCGGCCGATCCCAATGCCGAGTGGATTTGCCACAACGTGAGTGCTCTGAAAGGAGCAGGCTCTCAGCGATACGCTCATGGCCTTGGAATCGCGGATATGGACGGAGATGGTCGGAAGGAGATCCTCACCAAATCCGGTATCTATTATCCGCCGACTGATCCCCGGAAAGAAATCTGGCGTTTTGTACCCGCCGACCTTGGACCCGATTGCGCACACATGCTGGGATTGGATGTGAATAGCGATGGGCGACAAGACGTCTTAACCACCTCTGCACATGCCCGGGGCGTGTGGTGGCACGAAGCTCAGGCAGACGGAAAGTTCAAGCGTCACGTGATCGATGAGACGATCTCGGTGACGCATGCCGCAAGCCTGGTGCATCTAGGAAAAGGGGGCACGCCCA
>CAMLEL010000280.1 GCA_946478935.1 uncultured Armatimonadota bacterium | reverse complement strand
GAGGGTCGAGTGCAACCTCGGCGACGCAAACGCGATCCATGCGGATAGTAAACCCCGAACGGCAGTTCTAAGCCGCGGATCGAATGAGGTTCAAGTTATGCTTGGCCTCTTGGTAATCGGGCTTGAGTATCAGAGCCTGTTGGTAGCTGACCCGCGCGCCATCCGCGATTCCCAACCGCGCGAGTGCATTGCCGAGTACAAACCAACCAGACGGGTTTTGCGGATCCAGTTTGAGGCCACTTTGATAGACCTCCGCCGCCTCGTCAAACCGCTCCAGCTTGTAAAACAGATCGCCGCAGTTGAAAAATGCGTTCGCGTTCGTGGCATCCCGGAGGATTGCTTCGGTGTAACACGCCAGGGCACGGTCACACTCGCCCATCGCGTCCAGCGCCCGACCCCAGTTCACGAGCATGTCTGCCGTAGGCTGATGGCTTTCTGCAAAGCTGGCATAAGCTTCAACGATCACTTGAACGTCGCCGTAGGCTTCAGCCGCTTGCACCCAGCCAACCCATGCGTCGTGATCCTCGGGCGACCGTCGCCACGCTTCCTGAAACAGTTCAGAGGCCCGCTTTGGCAAGCCCAGGCGAATGCACACTCTTCCCGCGCCTTTGAGGCACATGGATCCGACCGAAGCATTTTCCTGTCCCGCCAGGAAACCTTCCAGCGCCTTTTCGAATTCACCCATCTGCTCATGCGTGGCTGCCCTTGAATACATGGCTGGCCCGTATTGAGGGTTGGCGCGTAGGGCACGATCGAACATCGAAACTGCTTCTGAGAAATCCCCTTTAACCGCCAAGAGTTGGCCCCGGGTGATGTAACGCTTGTATTGGGCAATCCCAATGTCACCAGTCATTGACTGCGGCCAATCGAAGGCCAGACTCCGATTCGCGGCGACGATGCCTTCCTCCACCTTGCCGAGCGCCAGGCAGGCGTTTGCCCGTTCAAATTCATTGAGCAGCCCGCCAAAGCCCCGCCGATCTGCTTCATCGCACACCTGCAGCGCCTCGTTGGCACGGTCGGTCTTGAGCAATGCATTGGACCACAGTTGATAGGCCAGAGCGCCAACCTGATCTTGTTCGGCAATCAAACCAACGCATTGTGCGGCGGCAATAGCCGCATTCGCAAAGTCCCCCGCTGCGGTGTGAGCATTGGCCAAGTTGAACCATTGAAAGGCGTTGTTTGGATCGTCCTGAACCTCGCGCGCCACCATTTCGACCGTTCGATCCAGTTTTCCTTTCGCCGCCATCTCCGAAGGCCGATAGCCTTCATGAAGGATTTGGGCTCCATCCAAATGGGCCCAAGGCAAGCCGAGTGCCTCAATTGCAGGCGAAATCTGCTCATGAATCCGGCCCGTGAATCGAATGCTGTCATGCCTCTGAAAGAGTCGAATCGGCCGATGAACGTACTGCGCGTCGTTCGTGCCATCTTCGGTGTAGTTCACGATCTCGATCGCGAACCCGCCGAATTGGGGACGGACCAACGCACAGTGAATCGCTTCAGCTGACCCGGCCGCAAGAACCTCGTCGGCATCAATCCAAAGCACCCAATCGCCAGTCGCCATTTCCAACGAGTGATTGCGAGCTGCGGAGAAGTCTTGAGTCCATTCAATAGACCCCGTGACCGCGCCGTATGCTTCAGCGATTGCAACCGTATCGTCCATTGAACCGGTATCGATGACGACGATCTCATCGACGACCTCGGTCAAACTCTTCAGACATCTTGCAAGGTGCCTGGATTCATTCTTGACGATCAAGCAAGCCGAAAGCCGAATGCCGTGTCCTTCGAATCCAAGTGGCAATTGCTTCTCGATTTTAGCCAGGGCCTCGTTTGCAACCTCGTCCTCCGCAGAAAGCTTTTGCGCCAGGGCAACCCTTGCGCTAAAGTGCCGACCTAAAAGTTGGGCGAGCCGGACGCCCCGCTCGACCGCGATACAGCGCTCTAACAGGTCCATCGCTCGGGATTCCTGTCCTTTGTAGGCAAGAAGCAGTCCCTGAGCAGCCAGCAAATCGGGATGATCCGGCTCAGATTCAAGCGCAGTCTCAAGCGATTGACGCACTTCAGCCGTGCGGCCGGCCAAAATGGCGCGCTCTGCGGCTTCGGCGACCGGATGGGGCGAGTTGTGCCCAGCTTCAGGCGGCACGATGGATGTCTCGCGCTTTGGCAAGGTGCCGGCGAGCGCCTGCGATGGAGAACATCTCATCCCTCAACAGCCGCTTGATGGCAAACACAGTCTGAATATCTTCTGGGCGGTAGCGGCGCTGACCGCCTTCCGTACGATCAGGACCCAAGAATTCCTCGAATTCTCGTTCCCAGTATCGAAGGGTATGAACCTCGACCCCTGTAATCCTGGAGGCGACGCTGATGCTCACCGCCTGTTCACCTTTTTGACGCTTCTCCGTCGACACGTTCAGCAAAACTCCTTCGGCTACTGCCTACAAGGGTGTTATCGGCAGATGCCAGTGAATTTACAGGGCTACCCCTTGAGTTGGTTACTAACCTTCCACAAGATATTCCGCGACGAGCGTTGCGGTATCCACGAGAGCGTCCACATGCGTTCGCTCATAGCCGTGGCTGGTATCCACCCCCGGACCGATCAGCGCCACTTCAGCACGCCCTCCCGAGCGCCAATAGGCGCTTCCGTCCGATCCGTAATATGGATACACGTCGGTCTTGAGATCGATCCCACGTCGGTCCGCAATGTCGCGCAACTTATCGCTCAGCCGTTTGCTGTAGGGTCCGCTTGAATCCTTGACGCAAAGTGAACAGTGGAATTCGTCGCCCCTCAAGCCGGTGCCGATGCACGCCATGTCCAATACGACAAGTTCCTGCATGTCCGACGGCAGCCCGTCCATCCCACCATGGCCAACTTCTTCGAAGTTGCTGATCAAGACCGTTGTTCGTTGCGCCGCGGTCGTGCCGCTATCCTTCAACGCTTTGATCGCCGCCATCACACACACAACGCAGGCTTTATCGTCGATAAACCTGGACCGGATGAACCCTGCCTCACTGGCTTCCACTCGGGGATCAAAGTAAACAAAATCGCCAACCTCGATTCCCAGTAGCCGTGTTTCCTCGGAACTGTTGGTGCGCTCGTCCAACCGCACCTCGAGGTTGTCCGCGCTCCGAACGGCCGTGTGTGCTTCCTTGTTGACGTGGGCGGCCCCGTTTGTCAAAACGAGAGATCCCCGAACCTGGCGACCGGATCGCGTGGCAACCCAAACCCCCTCGCTCTCCACGGTGGGCCACATCACGCCATTTAATGCGCTCAGCCGGAGCCGACCGCTCGATTTGATTTCCGCAACGATCGCGCCAAGGGTATCGACATGGGCGCTGATTGCCCTGGGTTTGTCGTCTCGCAGCCCTTCCAGATGGGCCAGCAGGGCGCCTTTCGGCGTCCGCTCAGTCTTGACCCCCATCGCATCCAATTCGCCCTGGACAAACGAAATGGCATACTCCGTGTCTCCCGTGGGACTCGGGGTATTCAATAGATCGACAAGGGTCTTGGTCAGGTAGTCGGTCGGAATTTCAAATCGGGCCACGCAACGCTCCTCCGGGCGTTTTTACCCGAGGACCCAGATAATAATGCAGAAATGCCTGGAGTCCAGGCCGTTGTAGGTATAGGTCTGGTTTGGACCGGCGCCGGTGATGGCCGTCAGCCGGCCCTCGTCGTCATAGGCGCAGAAGGTGCTGCCCGATGGGGAATCCACTTGGACGGTGCGCCCAGCAAGGTCGTAAGAGTACGACTTGTTCCCGGCGCTCAGCAACTTGTCCCCGTCGTCGTAAGCGTAGCTTTCCGTGACTCCGTTTAGGACCTTCGCCAGGCGGTTGCCGTTGCCGTCGTAGCTGTAGGATGCGGCGTAGCCGGTGCAAGATTCTCCGGTGAGTTGGTCGGCGGCGTCGTAACCGTAGGTATCCACGAGACCCTCCACTTCGATTTACTCGCCATCTCTTTCCACAATAGGAAACAATTTCAGAATTTCATCGACAGAACTAACTTCAGTTGGAATGGATCTATTCCGTGGTCTCGAATCCAAATCTGCACGCCCAAGAAAGTAGTCTATCTCCCAGTTCCTCAACTCTTTTGCCGCTATGCCAAAAGGGGATGA
>CAMLEL010000279.1 GCA_946478935.1 uncultured Armatimonadota bacterium | reverse complement strand
GCAGTACGACCAAGTCGTAGCGTTCGACCACGCCAAAAATCGCCTGCTGATCATCGACCACGCCTCACCGGACAGGCCATATGAGGACGCGATTCGCGCCATCGAAAAGTCCGCCGAGCGATTGGCCAAGCCATTGGGTGGTATGCCTGAGTCCCCAGGCAACACACTCAAATTTTCAGTCAATGTCAGTCGCGATGCGTTTGAAGCCTCTGTCCGCAAAGCGATCGAATACATAAGGAACGGCGATTGCATCCAGGTTGTACTGAGCCAGCGGTTTAGCTCCCCAACCAGGTCCCACCCAATCTCGATGTACCGGGCCCTCCGTTACGTAAACCCGTCTCCATACATGTTCTTGCTGCGCAACGGTAGCTACGACGTGATAGGAGCTTCGCCTGAAGCACTGGTTACAGTGACCGGAGATAAGGTCCGCGTCAGGCCGATTGCGGGTACCCGCCCACGCGGATCAGACGATGCCGAAGACCGGCGCCTCGAGCAAGAACTCTTGGCGGACGAGAAGGAACGAGCGGAACACATCATGCTTGTCGATCTTGGGCGAAACGACGTAGGCCGCATCTCGCAGGCGGGCACTGTCCAAGTCGGCGAACTCATGGCTATTGAACGATATTCCCACGTCATGCACATTGTCAGCGAGGTGACTGGCAAGCTCAAACCCGGACTGGACGCCTTCGACGCGGTCAGTGCATGTTTTCCGGCGGGCACTGTTTCCGGCGCACCAAAGGTTCGCGCCATGCAAATCATCGACGAACTAGAAACCGAACGTCGCGGCCTCTACGCAGGTGCCGTCGGATACTTTGGCTACGACTTCGACATGGACCTTGCCATCGCCATCCGAACAATATTGCTCAAAGACGGCACGGCGCACGTCCAAGCCGGCGCGGGAGTCGTTTTCGACAGCGTTCCCGAACGTGAGTGGGAAGAGTGTCATGCCAAAGCGGCCGCCGTCATCCGTGCTGTTGAAGTGGCTGAAAAAGGTGACATCCAATGATTCTTCTGCTCGATAATTACGACAGCTTTACTTACAACCTCGCCCAGTACTTGGAAGAAGCCGGCGCCAACGTAAGAGTTGTTCGCAACGACCAGATCACCGTAGGGGAGGTATTGGAAACAGCACCTGCCGGGATCATGATTTCACCGGGACCCTGCACACCCGACCTCGCGGGAATAAGCGAAGACCTGATCAAGGCCGCAGCCGGCTCGATTCCCATCTTTGGCGTGTGCCTCGGAATGCAGGCGATCGGCGAAGTGTTCGGAGCAAGAGTCACACATGCCAAAAGAATCCTCCACGGCAAACGCTCCTCAATAGTACACACGGGCCAAGGTGTCTTCGAGGCATTGCCCTCGCCCCTTTCGGTCATCCGTTACCACAGCCTCGCGATCACAGACTTGCCTGCCGAACTGGAGATAACCGCCACCGCCGAGGACGGTGAACTCATGGGGGTCCGCCACAGGCGCCTCGACGTCGAAGGCGTACAGTTTCACCCTGAAAGCATCCTATCCGAGGGGGGTAAGGAAATGATTCAGACGTGGTTGAAGCGGACGCTCATAAAATAGGTCTTAAGTCCTGAGGGAATGTCAAACCCTCGATCTCCAGTAAAATCAGTGAACCAGGCAGGTAACCCAGACGGCTCTCCGCACGTAGTTACACTGCTAACCTCTGGAGGCGCAATGAAAATCAAATCAAAAGTTTTTGTAGGAGCAGCCTGTCTGCTAGCTGTTGCGGCATTTGCTGCGCAGGATACGTTCAACCTTTCGTGGAAGCCCAAGGTCGGCGATGCTCTCAAGTATAAGATCGACATCAAAGCCAGCATGGATATGGGCGGCATGATGGGAGACATCAACGTCGGCATGGTCCAAAACCAAAAGGTGACCAAGGTCGAAGACGGCAAAGTCACTGTCGAATCGTCCATGGGCAGCATGACCCTCGTCGTGAACGGCGAGGATATGAGCCAGATGATGGGCGATCAAACCATGAACATGACCACCGTTTACAGCGCGGCAGGCGATGTTCTGTCCATTAAGGCTGACCAGGACATGGGCCCGAGCCACGCCCGCATGGAGAACGCCTACGGCATGACGTATCCCAACAAGGATGTCAAAGTCGGCGACAGCTGGAGCCGAACAATCAAAGGCAACGACCAAGGCGCAGTCGACGCTTCCGTTACGTTCACCGTTGAAGCCTTCGAGACCATTGGCAGCGACCGCGTCGTCAAGGTCAAGGGTGACTTCAAGGAGACCAAGGGCGACGCCCCCATGACCTGCAAGTCCACTGTTTGGATTCGCGAGAAGGACGGCGCAGCAGTCAAGGGCACCTACGCCATGACGAATGTCGAGTTTCAGCCCGGCATGCCGCCCACATCGGCAACAGCGACTCTCACACTTCTTCCCTAACCCGCCGGACAAGAAACGGGTCCTTCGAAGAGCGAAGGACCCGTTTTTCTTTTAACAAATCCGGCACCGCAGACCGCGCGCTTTCGTCCTAACACTTTGGAGGGATTAATGCGTACAACCTTTATTTTAATCGCCAGTTTGGCTGCTCAAGGTTATGCCCAAGAGAGCGTCTTCAGAAACGGCCCAGCCGATCAAAGGACCTCTTCATTCTTTCGGGTGGCAACGGTCTCCCAAGGCGTTTCCCAAGAATGGGGAGACGAGATAAAACTCGCGGGCACGGGAAGAACGATCACCGAAATGACCGTCTACACGTTCGGAGACTTCGCAACTCCCACCGGTAACGAGAGGATCAGGATTCGCTTTTACGACCAAACGGGCGGCGTCATGGGCAACCCTCCCAAGCCAAGCCCGAATGTCCTGCTTTGGGACAGCGGCTTCATACCCATGAAGCCAGGCTGGCGGGTCCAGAGAATCCCCGTCCCCTCAGTCGTGGTTCCCGAGACATTCAGCTGGACCGCTTCGTTTGATGGCGTCACCGGCCTGCCGGGTAACCGTTCCGGGCTCTGCTACATCGGCCCACCTACAATCGGTGAGAGCGGTAATTGGGTCTGGCGAAGAGCCAACGACACCTCTCCTTGGAGCTACCAGGTTTCCGATTGGTCGAACGGAACCACTGCCTACGGTTCGCTCGGCGTTACCATCTGGGCCGACGGGACGCCTGGCCCGGTGATTTTCGACTCCACTCAATCGGCTTATAGAGAATTCAACTTGGTGCCCATGGAAGAGTTAGGTGACGACGTTGTGTTCGAAGGCTCTGACCGCCACGCTTCGACTGCCCAGATCGAATATGTCTCCGACGTTGCAACTCCCCAAGGAGACGAAAAAGCTCGCTTTCGAATCTACGACCGGGACGACTCCGATGCCTTCGGATCGCCCGGCAACCTCCTTTACGACTCGGGCTTCCAGCCAATCGACGCCTCTACAGGAACCCACCTCGCCACGTTCTATCCCGAAATTCAGGTACCCGATGACCTCATTTGGACTGTCGAGTTCTCCGGCACGAGCCAGCAGCCCGGAGACTCTCTCGCGGTGATGGCCAAGACGGACCCGAGCGTGGGAGCGAGCGTGCCGACGTTCTGGGTGAAGAAAGCCACGACGTTCGTGTCGTACTGGTTTGGAGACCCAACCTACGATCCAAAGTCCTGGCCAAACACGACGTTCGGATACAACAACATCATCGCTAACTTCAGCGCGAAATTCGTCACCGACGTTGCTCCCACCATCATCGACCACAACCCGCCCGCCACCCTCAATCCGGGTGTGACCTTTTCAGGAGGCGACGCTTCACTTGCGGCAAGCGACGACGTACGTTGGCACATGCGGCCGGGAGCCGTATTTTCAACCGCGCTCCCACCCACCGTTCTTACTTTCAGCTACACACTTCCACAGGCTACGGCCTCATCATTGAGATTTGTGATCGAATCGCGTGCAACGGCAAATACCGTGCGACAGGAAGTCCAGGTTTGGAATTTCGGAACGGGAGCATGGGAAACCGTCGACCTCGTTCCATCCCTCGCCGTGGGCAGTCAGCCTGACCTCGTTCGAACGATCCCCCTGACCGACACGGCGAATTACATCGGTCCGGGCAACGAAGTCCGCGTCCGAAGTCGTTGGCGGCTAGCAGGCCCGGTGATTTCCTA
>CAMLEL010000278.1 GCA_946478935.1 uncultured Armatimonadota bacterium | reverse complement strand
ACTGTCGCTGCCACCGGCGCACCCACAGTCCATGGGCGAAGAAGGCATGGCCAATGCGCCTCGGAGGCGGCACTCCGTAAACCGAGCGCAAGGCGGAGACTGCATGCTTGCCGGTGGTGAGGGGTAGCCTCCACAAACTCGTTCCTCGCTGTGGAGGCAGCAAAACAAATGAGGGTTAAGTTTTTGCCCATGCTTTTTTTAGTTTTCGCAACTGGTACGTCTGCGGTAGCGGCCCCTCCCGATTTCTCTGCCGTCGCGCAGCAGCGACATCAGTGGCTAAAAGTCTATGAAGCTGCCATTGTGGCAACCCCTAACGAGCGGCGAGTTGCACTCCAGAAGCTAATTGATGAAGCCAGGAAACAAATAGCAGACCTCAAGGGGTTGCAGATTCGTCGCCTTGGTACAGGAGAGCACCTTGTTGCCCCATTCTCTCTTTTACCCGTGCATTTGGAGTTTTCGGAGAAACTGGCGGTGTCTGATGGGTCGTCTTGGAAGCATGCCTACTACTTAGCTCGCGCACGTAGGGAGTTGTCAGCTGCCTGGTCTCGGGATCCGCCGAAAGGTAACAGCAGCCTTTCCCGATACAGGTCGTGGGCTCGCACAATTCAATTGGCGCTGCCAAGTATCTCCGCCAACTTTGTGCACTTGGCGAGGTCACGAAGGGACGAAACGTTGCAAACCTCTCTTATGCAACGTAGGAATGACACACAGAACGAACTCGCGTTAGTTGCGCTTGCGTTGCCCCTGCGGCGGTTAATGGCAGACATACTTCGTGCCCAAAGGTGGCGCGAATTTTGACGGAGATGGACGGTGAGGGGTAGCCTCCACAACTCGTTCCTCGCTGTGGAGGCAGCAAACGTGGTGACGGTCTATTCACCGGAAAGCAACGGAGAAGACCCGGGGAATTAGACATGGAGTCCAGTGGCGTGTGAGGGTCAACAGGTAGACTCTCACCTTGGAATGAAGGTCCTGGTTATCGGCTCCGGTCCCATCGTCATCGGTCAAGCGGCGGAGTTCGATTACGCAGGAACTCAGGCGTGCAAGAGCCTGAAGGAGGAGGGCCACGAGGTCGTCCTCATCAACTCCAACCCCGCCACCATCATGACCGACCCCGGCGTGGCGGACGCCCTCTACATCGAGCCTCTGAACGTGGATTTCTGCGAGCGCGTCATCGCTCGAGAGCGCCCCGACGCCCTACTCCCGACCCTCGGCGGTCAGACCGGCCTTAACCTCGCCACCCAGCTCAATGATGAGGGCATCCTTGAGAAATACGAGGTGAAATTGCTTGGCACCCCACTGAGCGCGATCCGCAAAGCCGAAGACAGGGAGCAGTTCCGGGCGCTGATGCGTGAGATCAAGGAGCCGGTGCCGGAGAGCTGGATCATCGAGTCGGTGGAGCAGTTGGAAGCGGTGCTCGACGAGGTCCCCTACCCCTGCATCATCCGCCCGGCGTACACTCTGGGCGGCACGGGCGGCGGCATCGCGAACACCCGCGAGGAGCTTTGGGAGACCGGCCAGAAGGGCCTCAAGCTCTCCATGCGCAGTCAGATCATGGTGGAGCGCTCGTTGCTGGGTTGGAAGGAGATCGAGTACGAGGTCATGCGGGACTCGGCGGGGAACTGCATCACGGTGTGCAACATGGAGAACTTCGACCCGATGGGCGTGCACACCGGCGACTCCATCGTGGTGGCACCTTCGCAAACCCTGAGCGACATCGAGTACCACATGATGCGCACGGCGTCGCTGAAAATCATCAACGCGCTGGGGATCGAGGGCGGGTGCAACGTGCAAATGGCGCTGAACCCGGACAGCTTCGACTATTACATCATCGAGGTCAATCCTCGTGTTTCGCGGTCCTCCGCGCTGGCATCTAAAGCGACTGGTTACCCGATCGCCCGGGTCGCGGCGAAGATCGCGGTCGGGCTGACCTTGGACCAGATCGAGAACCAGGTCACGGGTACCACCAAAGCCTGCTTCGAGCCGGCGCTGGACTATTGCGTGGTGAAGATCCCGCGTTGGCCCTTTGACAAGTTTGCGTCGGGGGACCGGTCTCTGTTCACCCAGATGAAGGCGACGGGCGAGGTCATGGCGATCGACCGGACGTTTGAGTCGGCATTCATGAAGGCGATTCGCGGGCTGGAGGTCAAGCAAAAGGACTTGCGGCATCCGAAGTTCCAGGGTAGTGGCCGTGGCATGGGCGTCCCGCCCATGAGTGTCCCGTCCGTCCCGGACGGGTTTGCATACTCTGAATCGGAGCTTCGCACCCGGCAGGGAGCCTATCTTCCCCATTGGACCAAGGATGGAGGAGTTTACAGCGTAACTTTTAGGTTGGCAGACTCCGTTCCGCAAGAAGTCATCGACGAGTGGAAGGTCGATCGAGAGAAGTTCGAGGCTTTAAAGATTAAGCGATTACTAGATCCGAGGGAGGAGATCGAATATCGACGCCTTCTTTCCGACAAGGTCGAAGATTATCTAGATTCCGGCAAAGGATCTTGTCTCCTGCAAGAGCCAGAAAACGGGGATTTGCTTGAATCGGCCCTAAGGCACTTTGACCATGAGCGCTATCGCCTTCATGCTTGGTGCGTCATGCCCAACCACGTTCACGTGGTAGTTGAACCTATCGGTGATCACGCATTGAGCGAGATTCTGCATAGTTGGAAGTCCTTCACCGCGCATAAACTAGGGAATGGTGGGCAGGTATGGCAGGAAGAGTATTACGATCACCTGATTCGAAGCGAGCAGGACTATCAGCACTGCGTCAGGTACGTCGAGGACAATCCCAAGAGGGCCAACCTTCAAAACTGGAAATGGGTGAGTGATTCTCAAGGCCGGGACGGCCTTGACACACATGGGCGGGACGCCCATGCCACACCGCCTATGCCTGACGAGGAGCTCGAATCAGCCATCAAGAAGCCGACCGACGAACGCCTCTGGGCGATCGCAGAGGGGCTGCGCCGGGGTTGGGGAGTGGACCGGGTCAACAAGCTCAGCCGGGTGGACAAGTGGTTTTTGAGGAAGATCCAGAGCTTGTTGGATGTGGAGCAGAGGCTTCTAAACATCCACGAGCTGGTCGCAGAATCCGAGGCCATGACGGCGTTGATCGAGGAGGCGTTTCTGCTGGGTTTCCCCTCTCCCGCCATCGAGTCCATTATTGGCATCACCCCCGAATACAAATTGGCGATGCAGGGATTGCAGCGCGCGACCTTTCTTGCATTGCCCGACGAAGAGATCGACGGGTTTCAGGCGATGCGCGTGCAACTGGGCACCGATGAAGCCGGTAGCAACTTTGTCCGGGAAAGGCGCGCCGACGACTCCATCCCCCCGATGTCTCAAGAGGAGTTTTTTGAGAAGTACCCCGTCGGTAGCGAGTGGTCCGCCCGCATGTATGCCGCGGGGCAGATCGCCAAACTCAAAGTCCAACCTGTCTTCAAGATGGTTGACACATGCGCGGGTGAGTTCGAGTCCCACACGCCCTACTACTACGGAACGTTTGAGCAGGAAGACGACGTGATCGTCGCCGCAACCCACTAAGCCGGAATCGAGTAGTCTGCTTCTGGCGATGAATCGGTTTGTGGCAATCTTGGTGGCTTGGCTGATTGTGGCAGCCGCTGGAGCCCAGCAGACATTCACCATCCCGGCCAAGCCAACTACCGGCTACGTCCTGGACATGGCCGGGCTGCTCACGCCCCAAACCATCGGGCAGATCAATTTCCTATCGGATGGCGCCAAGCGGACTGTCGAGGCGCCAATCGTGGTTGTCACGATCCCGTCGTTGGCCAGCGTCGGCGCAGATAATGTGGAGTGGTATGCCACCACCTTGTTCAACGCCTGGGCGATCGGCAACCGGCGCACAAATCGCGGCGTGCTCGTGATGGTCGCGCGGGATGACCGCAAGGCTCGCATCGAAATGGGAGCGGGTTGGGGATACGAGCGAGACCGAGAATGCCAGCAGATCATGGACGGCTGGATGATCCCCAACTTCAAAAGGGGCGACTTCAACGAGGGGATTCTGCGGGCCGTCATGGCCCTGGACCAACTGGTACGAACGGGCAAGTCGCCACGTCCGCCAATGCCCGTCTGGTTCTGGCCCACGATGATCGTGCTCGGCGTCTTCATCTT
>CAMLEL010000277.1 GCA_946478935.1 uncultured Armatimonadota bacterium | reverse complement strand
CAGATAAAGATCTCTCGGCCCTCGG
Source organism: uncultured Armatimonadota bacterium (assembly GCA_946478935.1). Next base: position 4,109 of record CAMLEL010000277.1, on the reverse strand, counting down.
CCTTGGCTTCAACGAGTTTCTCAAACGCCTTCCACTTGACTTCGCCGCCCGCTTTTTCAAGCAAGTGACGAATTGGGGTCAAGGGAATGCCGTTCTCAACTCGCGGATTCACGTCGAAGTCGACGGTTCGCGAATTGTACGAGACCACCAGGTTTGGCAGATTCGGAAGTTTTGTTCCCTTGGTGATGGCGACTTTCGGCGCCGGCACTTTGGCAACGGTAGACGGGACTGAAGATTTGACCGCATTGGCGGACTTAACCACCGCGACTGGCTTCTGGGTGTTCAGCGCGAGCCTGGTTCCAGTAGGAGTCAAATGCTTGGGCCCAGTCGCCATGCTGCCAGACTTCAGGGTCGACTTGGTCCCGCTCATGTTTCCGAGAGTCGTCTTCCCGGGATTCTGGGAAACCAATGTCGGCGTTGACGGCGTGGCAACGGTTTTGGTATCCACGGCACTCGTCGAGGTCTTCGTTGGCTTCAGATTGGAAGTTTTGGTGGTCGTCGGATTGATCGGGTTGGAAGTTGGAGTCACATCCACGTTTCGATTTGTCCGTCCACCTGGATTGTTGACGAAAACCTTGACCTTGCGGGTCTTCATGGTCTTGCTTGACTCATCCACAACCCAAGCTTCGAGTTCATGCCAACCGTTGGCTTCACGAGCGGTATCCCACAGGTAAGTGAATGGAGGCACGTTCATCATCGCCTTGAACTGGTTATCGATGAAGAAGCTCACGTACGTGTTGCGAAGCTCGCGGCCGAATCCAACCTTGATTTCGACCGGTCCCTGGACAGTTGCGCCCACTTTCGGGCCAGCGAGGAACACCGGGCTGTTTGCTCCATCATCGGCGGCAACGTTCGATCGTTCCGTGCCAACGAGTTTGCCGTTCTTGTCGTAAAGCGAGACCTCGACGACGTTATCGCCATCCTGAAGCGTCGAGAGATCGAGCGTAAAATTGGTCTCGCCATTTGCCTTGCCGGAATTGACGGAACGAGTCCCCAAACTCATTCCATTTAGCTTTAATTCCACCAGAGCAACATTGGCTCCCGAGTAGCGAACAGTCAGCGTAGGGCTGTTCAATGCGCGATCAATCGCGATCTTGACGTCGAACATGAAGGCATTCGCCGCCACGCTCAACACCGCCATTCCTGCGAGGATGCACATCCTTCTAAGGAGTTTTTTGGTCATAGACATATCCACCGTACCCACAATAATCCCGCTTGGCGGGAAAAGTCGAACTATTCTTGCACGCTTGAAACACTTTGTCAAGCTGTAACGTACAGACCTTATTCGGTTTCGAATTCGTTCGGAACCAAAAAAGGCAAAATAGCGGACATGCTCTCTTTGATCTGCGGCCTGATGTTGGCCCCTGCCGCACCTCGTGAACTTGCCGACTTTCTCGCCAAGAAAGATTCTTCCACGTCTTGGCGTGTGATTCGCGAAGATCGTGGTCAAACCGAGGTCGAGCTTACCAGCCAAACTTGGCAGGGCAGCTCCTGGAAGCATGGGATCTTGGTTCAGCAGCCGCCTAAAGTCGAGTTCAAAGGCACTGGGGTGCTTTACATCACGGGCGATGGCCCATTCGATGGCGACCGGAATCAGATTCGATTGTTGAGCGCGGCCACGGGCATGCCGGTGATCATGCTGTTCAATGTCCCCAACCAGCCGCTTTGGAGTATGCGAGAGGACGATTTGATCGCCCACAGCTTCGAGAAGTACCTTGAAACGAAGGATCCAAGCTGGCCGCTCCTGTTTCCGATGACCAAGAGTGCGATCAAAGCGTTGGATGCTGTTTCTGACATCACCAAAGATTCCGAAAACCCACTTAAAAAGTTTGTTGTGACGGGAGCGAGCAAACGTGGTTGGACCACATGGCTGGCGGGCGCTTCAGGTGATAAGCGGGTTGTGGGGATCGCCCCCATGGTCTATGACAACCTGAATATTCCCGTTCAAATGAAGGGCCAGATTGAGAGTTGGGGAAAGTACAGTGCGATGATTGAGGACTATACGAAGCGTGGTCTGCAAGCCAAGCTGGACTCCCCGCTTGGGCAGAAGCTCTCAACGATGGTCGATCCATTTGCCTACCGCGACAAAATCAAAGTTCCCACGCTGATCGTTAATGGCGGCAACGACCCTTATTGGACCGTGGACGCTTTGTCCAAGTATTGGACGAGCCTTAATCAGCCCAAATGGGCGCGCATCATTCCAAATGTCGGACATGACCTGGGCGGCGGCTTCTTGGCAATCGAGGCGATCGGTATGTTCGGCCGCTCCATTGCCGGTGCATTCAAGATGCCGGCTTGGACGGCAACAGCCTGGCGCGAAGGCGATGCCATCACCGTTCAATACGACATTCGTTCGCCAGGCTTTTTCCAGGGCAAGGTTTGGACGAACACCTCGCCAACCTTGGATTTTAGGGAGTCGAAGTGGACTCAAGCAGCAGAGATTGCGATTTCGCAGCCGAGCAGTGAAAGCGGGGCAACTCCGAGGGCCAAAATAGCAGCGCCTTCAGGGCAGAACTTGGCCGTGCTGATCGAGGCGCGCTTCCGTTTTGGCGGGAGAGATTTTAGCCTCACTCAGCCGGTGAAGGTATTCAAGAAGTAGGAAATCAGGCCCTGTGCTCAGCGACGATCACGGAAGCGATTCCACCGCGCACATTGAACTTGCCTGTGACCTTCATGTAGCGTGGGCTACAGGCTCCCACGAGGTCTTCAAGAATCTGATTGGTGACGGCTTCATAAAAGATTCCCCGGTTTCGAAAGTCGAAGTAATAGAGTTTGAGCGACTTGAGTTCGAGGCAAAGTTCATTGGGGATGTACTCGACGTCGATCGTGGCGAAATCAGGTTGGCCGGTCACCGGGCACACCGACGTGAACTCAGGAAACGTGTGGGTGATGGTGTAGTCGCGCTGAGAGGCGGGATTCGGGAAGGTCGCGATTTGGGGCATTGGGGAAACTAGATTGTACCGGCGTCAACTGTGCGGCAAGGTCTCTGGACCCCGCCTGATAGTAGTGCCGGAGTAAAGAAAAACCGACCGGCAGAGTGCCAGTTTGGAAAGGTCTCGATCTGGGGCATTGGAGAAGTTACCGGCAACAGGCTATAGATTCAGTGAATTGCTTTCCTACATCTTGTGAATGGCGTGTCCGACCGCGTCCTCGTAGGCTTCCAACATCGCCTCCGACAGAGTCGGGTGCGCGTGGATGGTTGCCGCCATAAAATCTGAAGTGGCTTCTAGTCGGAGGGCGGCAACGCCAGCAGCGATCATGTCAGTGACGTGCGGGCCGATCATGTGAACTCCCAGCACCTCTCCGTACTTCTTCTCGGCGACGATCTTGACAAATCCATCTTGCTCGCCGATTGCCATTGCCTTGCCAAAGATGCGGAAATTGGCTTTTCCAACTGCGACTTCGTAACCCTTTGCTTCAGCTTCGCCCTGAGTCAAGCCGACGGATGAAACTTCGGGGACTGTGTACACGCAGTTTGGGACCGCCTTATAATCCATCTTGTTTTGTTGGCCAAGGACGGCATTCGCGGCGGCAACGGTTCCTTCACTCGACGCCACGTGCGCGAGTTGGATAAAGCCTCGGACGTCGCCGATCGCCCAGATGTTGGGGACGTGGGTGACGAGCGTGTCATCCACGACTTCGACGCCACGTTTGTGGAGCTTGACGCCTACCTTCTCGAGGTTCATGTTGTCGGTGTTGGCTTTGCGACCGACGCCAAGGAGGATCACCTCGACCTCGACAACCTCTGTTTCCACACCCTTCTTGATGTGGCATTTCCAGCCACCTTTGGTTTTTTCAACCTTTTCGACGGTCGCGCCGGTTTTGACCTTGATGCCCTGCCGACCCAACTGCTTGCCGAGCTCTGTTCCGAGGTCGGCGTCCATCATGGGGATCAGGTTGGGCATCATCTCAACAAGCGTGGTGTCGGTTCCGAGGCCATTAAAGACGTATGCGAATTCGACGCCAACCGCTCCGCCGCCCAGGATCAGCATGGTCTTCGGAGCCGCGCCTTGGTGGGTCGTCACGTCGTCGGAAGTCCAGACACCGTCATCCTTTCCGCCTTTCAGGCCGGGAACCGGAATGTGGATGACTGATGAGCCCATAGCGAG
>CAMLEL010000276.1 GCA_946478935.1 uncultured Armatimonadota bacterium | reverse complement strand
AGCGGAACTCGGGCAGCGCCAAGATGAACGTCGGATTGGCGCCGCGCAGCACGGAGCTGCGCAGCAGCAGCGCCGTCGCGACTCCGCCGAAGATGCCGACGAGCAGCAGGCCGAACATCACGATGCCCTGCAGATTGAAGATCCCGACGCTGATGCTCAGCATCGCTGCCAGGCTGATCACGCTCTCCACGCCGATCTTGGTTGCGTCGCTCGTCGCCTTGGCAATGCTGATCGGTCCGCCCACGTTCTCCTTCAACTGATCCGGCTTTGTGACGAGTCTCGCCAAACCGGTAACAACCATCACGGGAAACTTTGCGGCATGAACAAATGCCTTGCCCGCTGAAATAGAGTGATGCTCCGAGTTCCATGTGGCCAACATCCGCGCTTGGCGACGCACTTCGCCCGTCATCATGCCCTCATTGTCGAGGACCGGCGATTTGTCCTTATCGAGCTCTGGAATGACTGAAAGAGTCAGCTGCTTACCGCCACGCTCGACCACAATGGGTACAGGAGATCCAGCCCGATCCTGGAACAGGTTGGCGACTTTGAATACAGAATCGATCGGCTGGCTCGCGATTGACAAAATTCTGTCCCCAGCTTTCAGTCCCGCGGCTTCTGCAGGACCGCCCTTCACAACCGACTTCAATGTCGTGTTTGGCCGATACTCGCCAACCGACCAAAGCAAAAAGAAAAGGATGATCACGCCCGCCAAGACGCTAAAGACCGGCCCGGCAAGCAGAACGATAAAGCGCTTCCAAGGAGCCTTGCTGTAGAACCCGCCAGGAACCTTTGTTTCGCTGCCGTCCTCCTCCGGAATCATTCCCTTGATTCGAACGAACCCGCCAAGTGGCCAGGGTCGAATCGTGAAGTCCGTAGTTTCTTTCACCGTTAACTTCACTTGACTCGGTGCAGGATTCGTTGATTCCTGGGGTTGTAGCGCGGCAGAGCCATCCGTGGGAAAGTCGTAGCTGTTGGCATCGCTCGTGGAACTTGGGCCGGCTGGCCCTGAGGTGCTTTCCACCGAGTAGCTCTTCTTCATCCAAGTCCAAATCGGCTTCTTTCCAAATCCGATTGCGAACTCTTCCACCCCCATTCCGAAAATCCTGGCGAACAGATAATGGCCGTATTCATGAGCTGCAACGAGCAGGCACACCATGACCAAAATAGTTGCAGCAACTGTAGCGACGTGGAGAATGGTGCCGAAATCCATGGTTAAGTTAATTCTTGGCGGACTGAATTAGGTTACGCGCAAACTGTCGTGATTGCTCGTCTGTGGCAAGCAGATTGTCCAGGGTCGGGTCTTTCCGCTCATGGCGAGCCAAAGTCTCTCCGACTATTTCTGAGATTTCCAGGAAAGATACCTGCCCGCGAAGGAATGCGTTAGCGGCTTCCTCGTTGGCCGCATTCATGGCGCATGGCGCCGTGCCACCAATGCGCGCGCTATCTTTGGCGATTTGAATGGATGGAAATGTCTCGTGGTCGACGGGCTCGAAAGTAAGACTCGGTGTCTCAACGGGGCTCCAGGGTTTGAGCGAATTGGACACGCGCTCAGGGTAAAGCAATGCGTACTGAATTGGGAGCCGCATATCTGGCCAACCCATCTGTCCCAAAACCGAGCCATCGTGAAACTTGACCATGGAGTGCACCACGCTCTGCGGATGAACGACCGTCTCCACGCGATCGACATCAACGTCGAACAGCCATCGCGCTTCCAGGGTCTCCAGCCCCTTGTTCATCAATGTCGCGCTGTCGATCGTGATCTTGCCACCCATCCGCCATGTGGGGTGATTCAGCGCCTGCTCGACTGTTATCTGTTCAAGTTCCGAGCGTTTTCTTCCACGAAACGGACCACCACTCGCAGTCAGGATCAAACTTTGGATTTGTTCCAGTTTGTATCCCTCTAGGCATTGAAAGATCGCAGAATGCTCGCTGTCGATCGGAAGAATCTCCGTGCCCTGCGATCTTGCCAGAGGCATCACGATTTCACCCGCCGCCACCAGCACTTCCTTGGAAGCCAGAGCAACTCTCTTGCCCGCCCGAATCGCCTCGATGGTGGGCAACAGGCCCACAACCCCGGCGACCGCGACAACCACGATATCCACCTCGGCGAGAGTCGAAAATTCGACAAGTACCTCGGGGTTCTCCGCCGCCAACGCATAGCGCTGAACTCGAAATCGATCCGCCTGCTCTTGAAGCAAGCTACGGTTAGAGTGAGCCGCCAAGGCGACGACTTGAAGCTGCTCTGGATGCTGCGAGATGATGTCCAGTGTCTGGGTGCCAATGCTCCCGGTGGAGCCCAAGACCGCCAGTCGCTTCATAGGTTCATTCTATCTCCCCCCGGAATTAATGTCGAAAGTTAGTATCGCTCGCGAATCTCGGCGCACGATGATGATTGATGTGGCCCAATCGCCAGAGTTGCTCCGGGAATATACGTTTCGTTGGTATGAGGAAGTGTGGAACGAGCGCCGAACAGGCGCCATCGAATTGTTCATGGTTGAAGAATCGACCTTGAACCGAACCAAACTTCGATGGCCATTTCGAAAGTCCGAATTCAAGCGGTTTCACACTCAGATGTTGGCCGCATTTCCCGATCTTTGGTTTTGCGTTGAAGAAGTGATCGTGGATGGAGATTGGACGGCCGCCCGATTTATTACCTCGGGCACGCATATGGGCGACCTCGATGGATTGCGGGCAAGTGGCAAGAAGTTTCGCGTCTCAGGGATGGTGATGATTCGATGGGAAGACGGACGAGCAGTGGAATCGCTGTACAACTACGACCAATTCGGTCTCCTCAAGCAGATTGGCGTCGTAAACTAATCCCTGGCCATGTGGGGATGAGGCCAAGGTTTGCAATGCCAGTTCGGGGTGGACTCTACGCGCGAGTGCTCGATTTCTTCCAACGAGTGTGGAACGATCGCGACGAACTAGCTTTGGCCGATTTTGTTTCACCGGAGCTCATTGGTAAGAGTGCGATCCAGGATGACCCAGATTCCTTCGACCTGACCAAAATGGATCAGTTCAGGCGTGCCATCTTGGACGCCATTCCAGATGCCAAATTCACGGTTGAGCACATGGTCATTGAGGGAGACCGGACCGCGGTTCGCTACCGAATCGAGGGCACTCACTTGGGTCGTGGCCTTGGCTATCCGCCATCAGGCAAACGGGTCGCCATGACGGCAATGGCAATTGGAGTTTGGAAAGATGGCCAGTTGGTCGAGGCTTGGAACAACTTCGACCAACTTGCCCTCCACCGTCAGATCGGTGTGATGAACTAGGGGCCGAGCCGAATGGTACTGGGAGAGTTGAACTGCCCCACCCCGCTGCCCGACGTCCCGAAGTTCGTCGCGCCGTCGCCTGCGATCGAATTGAAGCGGTCGATCCGATTGTTGTTCTGATTCACTGTGTAGATTCTCCCATTGGAATCGTAGGTGGCGCTCTGAACCGTATTCAATGGCAACTCAACCCAGTTGAGTACTGACATCACAACAGCCTGAATGACACGACCTCCCCGGTCCGCAACCAACATCTGGCTATTGTTGAAGACAATATCGGCCGCGCTATCGAATTGCCCAACACCAGAACCGCTCGTACCAAACGTCGTCCAATTGGCTCCCGTCATGTCGTCAAAACGAGCAATTCGATCGTTGACGTAATCCGTCACATGGATCCGCCCCTGAGTGTCGATTCCAATGCCCTGAATTCCTTCGAACTGCCCGACTCCCGAGCCTTGGCTGCCAAAGGACACCCAAGCCGAACCCGTCATGTTATCGATTCGAACAACACGATGGTTGCCTGAATCCACCACATAGATTCGATCGCTAGAATCGATCGCAAGGCGGTAGGGTTGATCAAACTGTCCAACCCCGTTTCCTGATGTGCCGAACGTCACCCAACCGGCGCCGCTCATGTCATCGATTCTCACGATACGGTCATTGTCATAGTCTGCGATGACCATCCTTCCTTGCGAATCGAATGCAAGGTCGGCGGGAAAGCTGAATTGGTTGACGCCATTACCGATCGATCCAAACGTGGTCCACCCGGCACCAGACATATCGTCAATCCGAACAATCCGATTGTTTCCATCGGCCACGTAGATTCCCCGCGTATCCGGCGTGCTTCCACTTGAACTTGTTGATCCGCCA
>CAMLEL010000275.1 GCA_946478935.1 uncultured Armatimonadota bacterium | reverse complement strand
GGTTCGGACTCAAAGTGGTGACCGAAGTCATGCACGTTCGGAAGGTCGAGGAGGTTGCGCAGTTCGCTGACATCCTTCAGGTGGGGACTCGCAATGCTCAGAACTATGACCTTCTAAAAGAAGTCGGGCTCTCCGGAAAACCGGTCCTCCTCAAGCGGGGAATGACTGCCAAGCTTGAAGAATGGCTACTTGCCGCCGAGTACATTGCGAGCGCTGGCAATGAACGGATTATCCTCTGCGAGCGTGGAATCCGCACATTCGAAACACACACGCGCAACACGCTTGATCTCTCCTCGGTACCGGCTCTGGCTTCGCTGACGCACCTTCCGGTAATTGTCGATCCCTCACAAGGGACGGGCCGCCGCGAGTTGGTTCCACCTATGAGCAAGGCCGCCATTGCGTGTGGCGCCGATGGTCTGCTCGTCGAAGTGCATCCAAACCCGGACAAGGCAATCAAAGACGGTGTTCAAAGCATCACAATCGGCACTTTCGAAGCGCTGATGCCTGAGCTAGCGGTTATCGCTTCGGCAGTCGGCAAGCGACTGCCCGTCCCCGTTCAAGCCTAAGACCGGCGAAATCGTTCACTGAACTTGCGCGTGGATTCGATCACTTTCGAATCCTCGCCAAGTTCATTCATGCGATCAATCAGTCTCTCGAACATTGCCCAGATTCTCGGCTTCGCTTGAAGGTCATTGATGAGGTTGCTTCCTTCTTGCGGATCCTTCGACAAATCGAAAAACTCGCCACCGTCCTTTTCGTAATAAAAAATGAGCTTCTCACGCGGACCCACCAGGGACACATACTTTGGAGCCTGATGATCGGGGTCATCGCTTTCATAAAAGTGGCCGTAGGCAAACCTGGGCGGCGTCTTGGGCGATCGGTCCTTCAGGTAAGAAGCAACCGACCGCCCATTCATTTCCTTTGGTACAGGCAGGCCCGCAATCTCGAGAATTGTCGGGGCAAAGTCGACATTCCCCACCACTTCCTTGACCCGACGCTTCTTGCCTTGTAGGTCTGGAGTCGAGACGATAAACGGGGTTCCCGCCGAGGGTTCGTGGAACAGACGCTTGTCGTACCAGCCGAACTCTCCGAGGAAGAATCCTTGGTCCGAGGCGTAAATCAAGACGGTGTTACGGTCCAGGCCCAGCTTTTTCAGACTCTCAACGATCCGGCCAACTGACTCATCGATTGAGGCTACGCACCGCAGGTAGTTCTTTATGTATCGCTGGTAGTGGAGCCGGATTGGAGTGCGGCCGGATTCCTCATCGGACCGGAACTGTCGATCTTCGGCGGTGATGGCCGCTTTCCAAGCCTGAAGTTGTTCTGGATTCATGCGTTGCGGCGGAAAGTCCACTAAAAGGTCCTCCTTCACTCGAAGATCACGGTCGATTCGCATACGCACATCGGCAGCAGGCGATCGCATTTCTGAGTAATCCATTTGGAGGTTGGCCGGCTCAGGTAGGTTTCGCCCCTGGAACAGGTTCAAGTGCCGAATCGCAGGCTGCCATTGGCGATGCGGTGCTTTGTGTCCAACGACCAGGCAAAATGGTCCCGTGGAGTTGGCTGAGAGCCAGGCAAGGCTCTTCTCCGTGATCAAGTCGGTGGCGTAACCGATTTCGCGGTGCGAGCCAGTCGCATCCCGGAAGTCAGGATTGTAATACTGGCCCTGACCCGGCAGAATCTCCCAATGGTCGAAGCCGGTCGGGTCGGACTCAAGATGCCATTTGCCAATCCAAGCAGTTCGATATCCGCCGGTCCTCAGGATCTTTGGGAAAGTGGGCTGCGAGCCGTCAAAACGCGTTGAGTTGTCGCGATGGCCGTTGATATGGCTGTATTTCCCGGTCAGGAGGGTTGCCCGACTGGGGGCACAAATTGGATTGGAAGTGTAACAACGCTCGAATAGGGCCCCGTTGGCGGCCAGAGCGTCGATGTTGGGGGTTTTGGTCAGATTCGATCCATAGGCTGATATCGCCTGGCGAGCATGGTCGTCGGAAAATATCACGACAATGTTCGGTGGGGCCATAAAGGCGCTGATTGCAAGGATCGTCAGCATGACCGATTATAGATTCCCTTGCGCCGCAACGGCGCATCGGTTCGAACCGTCTTTTTCTTCGTGGCAGGGCCGATTGACTGGGCATTCTCTTGGGTGTGGGGCCGAATCTTCGCTTTCAGTCCAAAGATCTCCAAATCAAAGCAGCAACTGATCGCGCGCTCGTGTATACGCTCACAAATCTTTTCGCTCGGCTTCGCGGGTCGGCAGGTCGTCGTGGACCCGAATCGGCAAATGATCCGAATCAGAAAACGGATATTTTGGTTTGCGCGCAGCACGCGTTTTGTGCCTTTCAATGCCATCAAGTCGGTCACTTACACCTATGGCGACCTCGACCCAAGCCAGCACTGGGCTTGGGCGCACCAAACCAACGACCTGTTTACCGTCGGACTTTGGTTGCACTCAGGCGAGGAAGTGCCTCTGTTCCGATTCTATGGCTCTGGCGACTTCCAGAATGAAGGTCCATTTCCAGACTGGTGGTACTGGGATGAAAAGATTGAGGCTCAATTGAGCATGGGGAACCAAGAGGGGGAGTCACGCGCTTACGCTTCTATCCTTTCCGCAATGATAGGTGTAGAAATCGACAACCCCCTTCCCTGATCAGCCTGGGTCAGAACCGAAATCGGTACTGGACATAACCCCAGACTTGATCTTTCCCGCGTCCAGGGAATGACTCGATGAAGATTCCGGGCTGAAACAGTCCAATTCCAGCCTCTAACTGGCTGCGAGAGTCGATTGCAACGGAGCCGAACAGATCGAATTCTTGGCCGACCTCGCGTCCGGAACTCCCGGTTGGGTCCACAAAGCTGCCATTCCGACTTCCCCCATCTCCGTACCAGGCATCGGAGTCGTCCCAGAGTCCGAACCGGTGGTACTCGAACGACACCGAGATCTTTGACGTGGGCCGATAGTTCGCTCCGAGCGAGAGCCCGGTCATGTTTCGCCAGCCTTGCATATCCATCACGCCGAACCGCGAATGGTTGGATGCGTAAATCTGGTCGAACGTCCGAGAAACGTCATCGTCTCCGCCACCGCTCGCAGCAGCAAGTTCTCCATAGAGTCGCCACTTGGGATTGACCTGATAATTCACTTTCGAACCAAGCGCCCAAGCTTCCTGTGTTCGATCGCCTTTCCTTCCAAACTGGATCGCTCCCTCCACATCGCCGGACCACTTGCCCTTTTTGAACTTGATGTTGTGGTCCAATGTGTAGATGTCGTCGTGCGAGCCGCCTTTTTCATCGTGCTTGTAGATAGCTGTCGTCTCGCCTGCTGAAGAACGATAGAAACCCCCAGCGATATGGGCGTCTTTCGAAGGCGAACTGTTTACCGCCAATCGTCCGGCGAACAAGTCCAAGTTAGACCCAGTCCAGCGGGCCGCGTCAAAACTACGGCTCGTGTTGCCCCAGTCCGACGGGCCAAGCAGGCGCTCGGATCCGAAGACAAGCTGTTGACGCCCCAATCGGAATTTCCCGTTCGCGTCGCCAAAGTCAACGTAACCCAGAAACAGGTCGCTTCGCTCGGCAGAGGCATTCTCTGCCGCAGTCCAAAACAGGTTGTGGGCATATTGGTATTGGATGCGGCCACTGAAGTCTTTCCGATAGGCGAAATCAAATCCCAGTCTCCAACGTGAGAACAGGTCTGAGCGATTGTCCGAAGCAGACTCATTGAAGTCCCGGTCGATCCGGCGCTCGAATCGTTCTCGGAGGTCGACAGCCGGTTTAAACGTCCAGTCAGAAAGGGGCGGAAGCACAAAGAATAGCGGCATTTTTCGTGGCGGCACTCTGGCCGAGTGAAATTATTGCTTTCCGATTGTTAAATAATCGTTAATTAACAACATTCCCAGGCTGAAAAGCCTGATTCATTCTGCTTCAGCTGCGAAAGGTTTGGACGCCGTGAAATCGTAGATTTGACCAAGAGGTGAAACGTCGATGATTGGAACGCTATTTGCAATCGCCGCAACCAGCGGCATGATCAGTCCGCTTCAATGAAGCGACCAAGCTTATTTGGCCATCCAGGCCGAGACCAAAGTTGGGCGAATGGCCGGAATGGAAATGCCAGACCTGAGTGACTTGCCGCCCGGAATAAAACTTCCACC
>CAMLEL010000274.1 GCA_946478935.1 uncultured Armatimonadota bacterium | reverse complement strand
GCTGTTCCGGGTGGAAATGGCCCGTACGCGCGAGAACCGTTCGCTGCTGACGAGTCAGTTGAGCGATGTTCCCGTTCAGAGTCCGGACTGCCTGATCCGTTCTGGCACTCAGGGCGTCCAAACTGCGGGTCTGTCCTACTTCCACATCCAGCGTTTGAGCGGGAGCAATTGCGCACAGACCGATCGTCATCAATGCAAGGGTTGAAAACAGCCTCAAAAAATTCACCTTTCGCGGCCCATGGCCGACTTCCTAAACCTGTTTGATTTTGACGAAAAAAAGGCGGATCCGTACGCTGCGATACGGAACCGCCGAAGGATGTTATTAGCAGGGTGGACGGATCCACCCTGCTTTTTAGTTCGCGACGAACTCCTCAACGCGCGTGATCGTCCTGCTTGCCTGTCCATTTGCCAGACCGAGGATCACATAGTAATAGCGCCGTCCGGACTGTAGCCCGGGCCCCGTGTAGTTGAGTTGCGTTCCCCCTACGGGACTGCCTGAGTTATCCCAGATGGGATCGACTCCGATTCCAGGGAATTCATCGAACAAGTACACGATGAATTCCTCAGCCCCCGATCCCGCATCCCAGCGGAATCGCAGGGGTCCCTGTAGCACCGAGTTGGCGAAGAGATCGCCCAGCGTCTCGATGGCGACGGTGTTCGAGGGGTCGCTTTCGCTATCGAAGGTGTCCGGGTAGTTCGTATTGAGTGCGGTGATGAAGTAGTTCCACGTCTCGAATTCCTGCAGAGTCGAATCGTTATCCTGATAAATCTCTGCTTCGGGATCCCGGAGGAAATCGACGGCGGTGAACTGGCCACTGTTGCCAAATCTTCGATAGATACCGAATCCAATATGGGCGTCGCTGTCTGGGTATGCATCCCAGAAGAGATCCGCTTCCACCCAATTTCCGTTGACCGTTTCACGAGTGACGGTTCGCTTCGGAGTGCGGGGATCGAAAATCCGCTTGATGTTCTCAATCGCCGTTTGTGACTGCGCAGATCGCGTGATCTCGCTTGGAGATGTCCACGCGACACCGTCCAGGCCAGTGGGAGTTGCCAGGAATGGATCAGTTGGGTTTTTAAGGGCCAGAATCAACTCCTGCTCGCTACCGGCCGACACGTTGACAAAGTCCACGTCAGAGTTGAATCCAATCCCGCTTGCGACGATCTTGTAGTCGATCCCACCCATCAGGGTATCCAGGTCAAATGTGCCGCCCGAATCCGTGATTTCATAAGTGCTACTGAAGACGCCGCCATCATTCGGAGCGATCGCAAAAACGCGTGCGCCCTCGACGCTGAAGCCCTGGTTGTCGATCACACGCCCAAACACACGTGCCATTTGCGATTCGCGGATGACGGTGATATTGACGTTCTTTGAGCGTTCGCCGTCAAATACCCTTGCCACGTTTTCCCCGCGATAACGAATCCCATCCTTGACGATTTCCGCGCGAACCTTGTAATCGCCTTCAGAGATATCCGATAGGAGATATGCTCCCGAAGAATTGGAGTCCGTTTCGCCATGTTGATCGATCCAGACCCGGGCCCCGCGGACCACATCGCCATTGAAATCCGTGACAATCCCGGCCACTTCTGCATTGCGAGCGCCGCTTCCTGCGCCGCCACCTCCACAACCTACGAACGCCATCACCGCCGCAAGGAAAAGCATCCACCTCGAGAACTTCATGATTCTTTTACGATTGCACATTTCCGCAGTTTCGTACACTTACGAAATCAGAACTGGTCAGTCATGAACATTTGCGGAATTCCCGGCACTCGATAACCCAAGAGCCAAAGGTCAGAGGCCGTGACGCCCAGGGGTAGATCCAAGTTTACGGACATGCTTCGCAAGCCCATCCACTCCGATTCCGGCGGAAGTTTCCAATTTAGTGGTCGTTCGAAGGTCACGCATTCCCGAATTTGGGCCCCTTCATGACAGATGTAGCCATCATTGAAAGGCGTGCAAACGCGCAGGTTCCATTTCCAAAAGTTCCATCGTCTCTCATCACGCCTCAACCTCGAAGGGTCACGACTTGCCCACGCCGAATAGCGTGTCTGAATCTCTGGAAGGGCCAGTATTTCATCCAACTTGGGCTCGGGTTCCGCCAGAATTGGCCCACGAATGACCTCGTCGATGACCTCAAAACCGCAACGCTGATAGACGGCCGCATCCTTGGCGAATAGCAACACCGCGCCCTCACCTTTGGATTCGGAAACTTCCAGGACGCGCCTCAACAAATCACCCGCGAGACCCGATCCACGCCGATGTGGCAACGTGGCCACCCCAGCGATTCCGATCGCTGGTCCCCAACCGAACTCCAAAGGAACCGTGGTGAGAATCGATGACATCTCGGCTCCTTCGAATAGGGCCCATTTTCGCTTCAGATCGAAGAGAGGTTCATGAAAAAATACGCCGCGCGCACGATTTAGATCGAGGTCGAAGACGTCGCACAAGACTTGAAGAAATCGATTGGCCTCCGCCTCGCGAATCGGCCGAATCTCGATCATTGTCCCGTAGTGGATGGTGGCGGGGGACCAGAGGCTTTGATAAACACCTTGACAACGATCTTCTCTGGCCGCGCAAGTCGAATTCCAGCGGGTAGGTCCAGTTCGACTTCGACGTCTGTCGTCGCTGTCAAACCTTCGATGTTGATCGGTTTGGTTGAGATCACCGAAAGGTTCGCCAAAACGTCGGCCGGGCCCTCTACGCTAACTTGGGCGGGACTGAACGCATAGTCGGTCACCGTTGCGCCAAATTCTGGAGCGCCATTCCATACGGGTTGGATCAACAATGATCGCCGTGGCGGTCGCGGGGCAATATAGGCCCGAACGGTTACGGTTTCGGTGCTTAACGAAAGGCCCGATACGGGCGAATCCTTTGAATCTAATAGCTCAACTTTGGCCCTTTGGTTGTTTTCGGCCGTCTCCAATGCAGAGAGGTTCAAATAGGCCCGAGCCCGCTTCACCTTGCTCACCAGGCTGCTCGCTCCGGTAATGGTGATCGTCGCAGGATCACTCGTGGCACCGTCATATCGGTAGTTCTTGAGCGTGAAATCGCCAATTGCCTCGACCTCAACATTGATCCGCTGCGTGACCTGCTGATCAAGGACCACCGGAATGCGCAGATTCGCGGGTCTCCATTGAACATCGTAGTCCGAAGTGGATTCCAGGCGAACCAAGTAACGTCCATCTCTTGGCTTTTCGGCAAGGTCTATGAAGGCCTTCAGATAAGTCGGATTAATCTTGTCCTGTTCTTCCTGGCTCCCTGCGGCAGTAAATGTCACCGTCGATGGCACTTCACCGACCACCACCGTTCCAGGGGGCTGATTGCGCAGTTCCAGGACCAATGTAAAAGTGGAGTTGCCGACCTGTGGCGCGTCGGTCGCTGTAACGTCCTTTACATGCATCCATAGCAGCACCGAAAGGACAAAGCTCAGAAGCATGATCGGCACGTTTACGCGGCGAATGCCGAACATCAGGCGGACTCCCCGCGCTTCAGGAGGCGGCGTCGATTCCGCTCTGATGCGGCCTCCAGTTCATCCCCCCGAAGTTCTCGATTGAGAAATTCGCGAAGCTCGTGGGCATTGGCGAGCTTCCTCAGTCGGCCCTCTTTGGCGTAACTGATGGTCGCACGCTCCTCACTGACGATGATGGCGATGCAGTCCAGTTGTTCGGTGACCCCCAATCCTGCTCGGTGCCGCATATGCACGTTTTGGCTGAGTCGATTGGAATCGCTCAAAGGGAGCCGACATGCGGCGGCAACGATGGTGTCGCCCCGTACCACGAGGGCGCCGTCATGCAGTGGGTTCCCTTCATAGAAAATGGAACCGATCAAAGGGGCGCTCACTCTCGCGTTCACCACCACGCCGTTGTTCGCGATTTCATCCAAAGGTGCACCGCGTTCGATGACGATCAGTGCGCCAGTGCTCTCCGTTGCGAGTTCAGACACCGCCGCGACGATTTCCTCGACCGTGCGAGCTTCCGTTTTCAGGTCGGTCGTGGCAAACCGTGGAGCGAGTTGGATCTTCCCGAACTTAAGCCGGCCCAGGCCCTCAATCGCTTGTCGAAGCTCGGGAAGGAAAAGGATAACCAATGCGACCGGTCCGAGGATCGTAGCCTTATCCAGCAGCCAGTTGAGGGCGTTCAAGCCGAGTTTGCC
>CAMLEL010000273.1 GCA_946478935.1 uncultured Armatimonadota bacterium | reverse complement strand
AATCTCCTCCGCAATCACCGTCGCGTTTGTATATAGCCTCCTCGTTACCTTCGCCCGGCAATGGGCGCGGTCCTCATGTCTTTAAGCACGGTCATCGTGGCGATTAACGCACAGCTCATACGAAGGTCAATGCGGCTTCAAGGCGATGTTGGCGGAATGTCGAACAATTGACAGCCGCGCGGCCCTCTGAAACTTTACAAAAGCCGTTGCGACGTCGGAGCGGGAACCGAACGAATCGTCTGATTGCTTATACACTTCCTTAACTTGCCCGCATTCTCGCAGGAACGGCGTCGGATTTAGGAGCAGTGAGATGACTATCGATGGAAAAGTGGCATTGATTACCGGTTCCGGTCAGGGTATCGGTCGTTCATTGGCACTGAGGCTCGCAAGAGATGGTGCACACATCGCGATCGTTGACCTCAATGAAGAAAAAATGACCGCTGTTGCGGATGAAGTCAAGGGTATTGGCAGAACGGCCACAACTTTTCGGGCCGATGTCAGCGACCGGAGTCAGGTGTTTGCGGCGGTCGACCACGCTGAAAAAGAGCTTGGTGGGTTCGATATCATGGTGAACAACGCGGGAATTGCTTCGATCATGGCCCTTGCGGATGTTACGCCGGAGGAGATCGACCGCGTCTTGAAGGTAAATGTTCAAGGTGTTCTTTGGGGTATCCAAGCGGCTGCTGCAAAGTTCAAAGCTCGAAAGCAGAAGGGCAAGATTATCAGTGCGAGTTCCATCGCGGGTCATGAAGGATTCCCACTTCTTGGGGTTTATTCGGCCAGCAAGTTCGCCGTAAGAGCGCTTACGCAGGCAGCGGCCAAAGAGCATGCGACGGATGGAATCACCGTCAACGCGTACTGTCCCGGCGTTGTGGGAACAGACATGTGGGTAGAGATCGACCGACGCATGGCTGAAATCACCGGTGCCAAGATTGGTGAGAACTACGACAAGTTTGTCGGCGGCATTGCGCTTGGCAGGGCTCAGACACCAGAGGATGTTGCCGCATTTGTTTCGTACCTAGCGGGCCCTGATTCCGACTATATGACCGGACAAGCTCCAATGATCGATGGTGGGTTGGTTTACCGGTAGGAGCACATTCAATCCCGCAACGCAGCAAGCTGCCTTGTGGATTAAATCAATAGGACATTATCGCTCCATCGACTGCCTCACCTTGATCAAGGCGTTATCGAAATCGGTCATGCCGACGAGTCCTGGCAAGCGGGGATATTCCAAATCTCGTATGACGTAAAACGTTAACGCCAAGGTGAGAGCGAAGGCAATGGAGTGAGTTCGATTACGGGATTTCTCACTGGCCATGCCATAGCCGGCTAGCAATGCGCCGACCAACATCAGGCCCGCAAGCATGTAAAAGACGATCGACGGGGGATGCGTGTACATGGCCGCAGTTCGCTGGGTGGCGATATTGATTACCCTTCCGATCGCGGGAATGACGAGCAGCGCTTCGGACTTGTATTGCGGATCTCTTGTGGCTTGGAGGGCTTGGTTCCAAATCTCATTCTGCAGTCCAGTTGCGCGCTCCAACTCCGTTTCGACCGCCGCAATATCGGGCATTTTTCGATAGGCTTCGAGCCTGGCGTCCACGTACTGACGAAAAGTTGAGCGCATCGGATCCTGCGCTTGGGGAGGCAGGACATCGACCAATGCATAGGCAGAACTGATATTGCTGGCCTCCTCGACGATCTGTTGACGCCGCATGTCAAATCGGGCGGCTGCACCCGAGAACGTAAAGGCGATCATCAACCCAAGCAGTGCAAGGATGGCTCCCTCGACGGTGGAAATCCCAAAGCGCGCTCCCTCTTTGTCCAAGGACATCCTGCGAAGGGCGACCCGGCGGCCGATTTCAAGCGCAATGAGCATGCCAATCAGCAAGATCAAGGTGTAAAGGAGATTCGCAAAGAATGGGTTCACCGAATCCATTCTAATGGCGGTTGATCGAAAACGCTACGGCTAACTGATTGCAGCGAGGGCCGATCACTATGGCCGCATTTCCGTGCGCTGCCTAGCCACTCGTTTTCCACCGTGGATTCACCCATGAATTCATCGTCTGACACGAGGTCCAAGTCCGATATCCAAGTGGGATTTGGTGGGCGGTACAGGACTTGAACCTGTGACCTCTTCGGTGTGAACGAAGCGCGCTACCACTGTGCCAACCGCCCGCGAAGGAACCTATTTTACCAGACCTCGCCGGTTCAAAAGAGGCTGAATATCTCGAAGGCAATGGCGCCGAACAGGCCAGCGGCAGGCAAGGTGATGAACCAGGCCATGATGACCTTTTGAGCGACTCCCCACCGGACGGCGGTCAAGCGGCGCGATGAAGCCACGCCGAAAATGCTCGCCGTGATCGTTTGTGTGGTGCTGATCGGCATTCCTAGCTGACCCGCGGCAAGAATGACGATCGCGCTGGAAGTCTCCGCAGCAAAGCCATGAACAGGATCCAGGCGACTGATCTTCTGGCCGACGGTATGCATAATGCGCCATCCTCCGGCCGCCGTTCCGAGCGCCATGGCGCCCGCGCAGGAAAGCATGACCCAAAGCGGCACTTCGGCCTTTTGTAGAAAGCCATGGGTAACCAGCGTCAGGGTGATGATGCCCATGCTCTTTTGAGCGTCATTCTGACCGTGCGAGAACGCCATCAGCGAGGACGAAAAAATTTGAAGTGACTTGAACGTTCGGCCCGCGCGGTTTGGATTTGAATGAGCAAAGATCCCGGCGATGATGCTCATCAGAGCAAAGCCGATGATAAATCCAGCCAACGGTGAACCAAAAATCGGATAGATCACCTTGTCCAACAACCCTTTCCATTGCACAACCGAGGCACCGCCATTGGCCATGGCTGCCCCCACCAATCCGCCAATCAAGGCGTGCGACGAACTGCTCGGGATTCCGAAGAACCAGGTGATCAGGTTCCATACGATGGCGGCAAACACCGCTGCCAGCACGACAATTTCAGTGGCCGATTGGGTTTCAACGATGCCAGAGGCGATAGTTTTTGCAACCGTGGTGGCGAAGAGTGCGCCGATAAAGTTCAGCGAGGCGGCGAGGAGAATTGCGGTCCGCGGGGAAAGCACGCGGGTGGATACGACGGTCGCGATCGCGTTCGCCGTGTCGTGAAAACCGTTGATGTAATCGAAGACAAGGGCAAGGACGATAGTGAGGACGAGAAGGAGGCTTAGGTCAGGCATATTTGACCTGAATGGTCCCAATAATCGCGGCGATGTTCTCGCATTTATCGACTGCCGTTTCGATTCTATCGAAGAGTTCTTTCCATTTGATGACGGTAAGGGCGTCGATATCAGGCTCGTCGAAAAGATTGCTCAATGCCGTGCGGAAAATCTTGTCGCTCTTATTTTCAGCCGTGTGAATGTCGGTGAGTATCTGTTTCAAGTTGGAGGACTTCGAAAATCCGTTCCGCAGGTTGCCGACGGCGATCTCGGTGAGTTTCGCCACCTCAACCAGAATCTCCGATAGAGGCTTCATTTCGGGTCGGACTGCTTTTAACTTGTACAGCTGTGCTCGGGCCGCAGCCGCCTCGATGTAGTCGGCGACATCGTCCAGGGCCTGAGAGAGCTCCTTCAAGTCTTCCTTGTCGAGGGGCGTGATGAAGGTCGCTGCAATTTTGTTTTGGAGATCATGCGTGAGTTCGTCGCCCTCATGCTCCAAGTCTTCCAATTGACTGGCGTATTGGTCGAGATGATCGAAGTCGCAGGTCATCTCCAGGAACTTATCGGCGCATCGAGTGGCAAGATTCGCCTGAGCTTCCAACAGCGTGTAGATCGCAGCGTCCTTTTTAGTTTTCAATTGCATTGCAGCATTTCCGGGGACCGTGTCGATCTCCTGTTCATTATGAAATGTTAAGAAAACGCCGATGCCGATCCTGGCAGAAAATTCATGAGACGAGCGGATTTAGTTCGCTTGCGGCGAGGTCTCCCGGTTGGAGACCTGGAAGCCATGCCTCCAAGTCTGCGACACGATTCGCATTGTCTGTCTCCGCCACGCGCGTACCATCGGGAAAGTAAATAATCGTCATGACTTCGCGCATTCGATCGGAGCCGTTGCCCGGAGCGCCGTGGAGAGTCCATCCGGAGTGAAAGGTGGCGTCTCCGGCACTCATGGAACCTGATTCCACGATGCGA
>CAMLEL010000272.1 GCA_946478935.1 uncultured Armatimonadota bacterium | reverse complement strand
AACCAGCCTTGGTCGACCGCGCCCTCGATTAATGAGCGGTTCAACCGCATGTGGAACGATCCCGCGTACGCCGGTCTCAAACCGGACAAGATTCACCGATTTATCGACCTTCGCGTCACGAATCAAATCGATGGATCGGCCAGTCCAATGGATCCTGCTGCAGGCTTCGGGCGAACCAAGATCGTTCCGGGCAGCGTGGTGGTGATCGGTCCTGATCAGAATCCAGGTGCGAACTACGGTGAGCCGGTCCGCTACACCGCGACCACTCGTTCGCCTGGCACAAATCAGTTCAAGATCAACTACGTTGACCTGCCTGAGCCCGACTACAGCTTGTATGGCCTGCCAAATCCTCCGGCAAACTATGCGGCCGCCGATTTCACCAGCGCCGTATTCCAACCACGATTCAAGGTCGGCTACGTGCAATTGAATTCAGATCCGAACGTTCCGCTGCCTCCTGGGAACATCCGGGTGTACTACCGCTTCCAATTCACGGGGGGAGTTTCTGCCGGTTCTGCGGCGGGAATTGCCGCCGGTGGGGCCAGACAAGATGCGGTCGCCGTGGATTACGACACGCGCCAACTCATGTCGGTCTTGTTGACGATTCGGAATTATCCGCAATCCAACATTCCCAACCCACAGACGGTGACTCTCTCGGCTACGGCCAAGGTCCGGAACTACCTTAGGTGAAACAACGAATGATCGCAACTGCCAACGTGATGAAGCGAACTCGACAAAGCGGCCAGACGCTGATTATCGCCCTGCTGATCTTGGGCGTTCTCTTGATCCTGGGTTTTGTCTTCTTGGGCCTCATCAGCCGCAATATCGCCACCGGCGTCCGATCCACCCAACGGTCGATCGGTAACGACTTGGCGGAAGCGGGTATCCGCTATGCGCACGGTCAACTCCTGCGCAGCGGGATGGGCGCAGACTGGCGAGTTGCCCTGACTCCTGGGCTGGGTCAGCGCGATCCTGATTATGATTTCTTGAAGCCTGGGGGACCCGATGGGCTGGGGAACTATGGCCGGCTCAACTACGACCAGGGGCGCGCACTTGTTCGAGTTCGCTATGGTCCCAGCGACGCCAATGTCTTCAGCAGCAATCCCACCGGACCGCTGATCATCCCCGGACGAGCAAAAAACTTTCTGATCATCGAGTCGCTGGGCAAGCCTGGCGTCGTGAACCTGAATGACCCCACCACGGCTCGCGAGCTCCCCAGTGGGGCAGAGCGAGAACGACTTCAGACGAGAAAGCTCATCGCCTTCGCCTCCATTGGCATCACGGAGCAGGCTTACTTCGTGACGAACAAGAACAATGTCAGCCGGGCGATTGAATTCGGCGCGCCGAATGAGTTGGGAGTGCGGTATGGCGATACCGTCGGCGGAACGTTCAATCCGGTACAGATCACAACCCAACTTGGCGACATGCAGGTGATGCCCGATAAGAACGGCAATTTCACCCTCCAGCCATATGGCGGCACCGCCTGGTTCAACGGCGATGTGATTTTCCACGGCGGGATCCGAGCGAATATCAACCGCTACTACGGAGACACCATCGCCAGCACCGGCTCCATGATCGGCGCTGAAGACGTCACTGCCGCGCTCAATATCGTTGGAACGGATATGAACGGACTGGTATGGGCACCGTTCGCATTCACGCTTCAAAACAACTCGGTGACGAGCCTGAACAGCCGAAGTAATGCGTTCAACACGGCGATGGGCACCGTCCGTGATGGCGTCTCAGGAGCCGATCAGGCAGGATTCACCCGAGGCAACCGACGCAAAGAGCCGCCGAGCTTCCTGCTCGATGATACGTCCACTGGTGAAGGCATCTACCGAACGACCAGCCGGGACAGCGGCACCATTTTGGGTAGTGGCAACACGGGCGCATTCGGCCATGGCCGAAACGTCTACGTTAACAACTACAACGACCGGCAAAACCGCATCGACGAACAGGGCCGTGAGATTGCGGAGACGAACGAATCACTCGTATACGATTGGCTGAACCCCAACAACGCCCAGGCCGGATCAGGTTGGCAAGGTCCTTTCTATGTGCCGCGAGGCGCGTACATCCAATTGGTTCCAGACGGCTTTCTGATCTTGCGTGACACCCGCGCTCCCGCTGCCGAACGAACCTGGCGAATGCCCGATGGAACGGACACTTCGAACTCGATGATTCGCTACCGAATCGCTCGGATCGGCAACAAGCTTTTCATCGCCAACACCAACTCACCGTTCGCCGGTGCGACAAACATCAACAGTGCAAACGCCGCCGATATCCGCGCGGCTGGTATGCCGTTTGATGGAGTGGTGTTCTTTGAAGGGAATGCCCGCGTTCGTGGAACGATTCCAACTGACGTTCAGTTGACGCTGGTTTCCAACGGATCGATTTACATCGAGGGCAGCATCACCAAAGGCGTAGTCCAGTCCTTGTCCTCGTACTTCCAGGGTGGCGCAACGGGCGACCGAATCAACATGTCCAGCCGTTCGATGCTGATGTTGGCTGCCAAAGATTTCGTTGCGCTGAATACCAGCCAGTTCTTTGGGCCGGCACCCTCGCAGCTGATCGAAGAAGTCAACGACTTGGCGACTGCCTCCGAATACAACCCGGTCCGTATGCGTCGGCAAATCACGCCCGGTGCGCCTTCCAACTACCAATTCCGAGCGGAACTGCCCCTGGACCCAACCACGGGTAATCCTGCCAACCCATCCACTTGGAAGCCATACGCGGCAGCCTATCAAGAATTCGGCAGCCCGAACTTCATCAACGCGGGTCTGGTGATGACGCATACGATGGATGACGGTCCAGCCACGAACTCATTCATCTCGCTCGATGTGAACTTCGGCCTGGACAATGTCGGACCGAATCCAAACGATTGGCTGTACCTGTTCAAGCTGAACCGTACTCCGCCGGTCGGAGCGATCAACGTCTTCGATCCGTTCCAGGTGAACAACGCCTCGGATTACTTCCCATACAACACGCCCGGATTCACGGAAAACTTCTATGGCGCGCCGCAACAGGATTACGGTCCCATCTACGGCTTGGGCTCCGAATCCTGGCAGCGATATGGCCGGTTTGAGACGACGTTCTTCCCCATGGCGCAGTCGAACGGCACTGGCGGGGCCTATGGCACCTTCCCGTTCATCGCGAATCCGCCAGAGCACGGAACCTACCGGCTCTTGGCCGCCGAGACGAACGACTTCAACCTCCGGTTCAACGACATCGGAACGAACGCCAGCAACGACTATCTAATCGCCCGGGCGGCCATGTTGCCAATCGATGTGCGCGTCGAGGCATCGGTCTTCGCGGAAGAAGGATCATTCTTCGTGATCCCCGGTCCATGGTTCAATCCGAATCCGAACGATCGTCGAGACACCTACCTGGCGCGGGTGGCGATCGTTGGGCAGGCCCAAGCACAAGCGGAGCGATATCAGAACTTTGGTGCCGCACCCATTACTCCGTTCTACGGTGAGCCGCTTGACGTCCGGGTTCGAATCATCGGCGCGGTCAGCCAGAACATGCCTGCTCCTATGAGCCAACAGGCAGAATGGCTCAAGAAGTGGGGTTGGACTCCTCGAGCTCTTGGCGATACTGGGCGGCTGATCCCCGAACAGCATGTTCCCACCGGGTTCGACTTGGCGACCGACCTGTACGTGCCCAATCTCATCATTTCCTATGATCCAGCGCTGGGTAGTGGCCGAGCGTGGGATCCTGCTTTCAGCGCCCAGGGACCTTTCTTCTGGCAGAATCCGGCGATTCGGACGGACGACGACAACCGCATGTTGCCGCCGATGCCGAGATTGCCCGTGAGCCCAACATTGGCCTACTTTGGCGAGGTGAATCCGTAATGTTTCGTAGATTGGCCGGTTTGGCCGTCGTGAGTTTGATGGCGACGACGGCGTTCTCACAACAGAGCTATGCCCAGCGCGGGACCCAGATCCGCGCTGGTGTCGCGCTTTTAGAGAGCTCCCAGGTTGCCGGTGTCCCAGCGAACCCCACGCCATTCGTTTGGTACAACCTCGACTCCAATCGCGGGATCAAGCCAGCAGGCTGGAATTTCTACAATCCAAATGCACCTGGCCAGGCGACGCCAGCGATCGTCAATCGTTGGACACTGCTTGCCGGCGCCGTCGGTGGCGGTGCACCCGCCAACCTGGAGCGCATTA
>CAMLEL010000271.1 GCA_946478935.1 uncultured Armatimonadota bacterium | reverse complement strand
AACAATGAGCGGCAGCTTGGAGTCCTTCGCTGGCACAGCCCGGCGGAATACAGCGGCAAGCGATTCGAATACAACGCAGTGACTCGAGCGTACGATTCCACGACCGGTCGATACTTCTACATTGCGGGAATCGGGAATGCGACGCCAGCGCGCGTCGATGCGGGTCTGGATTCGCCTGGCGGCGCCAATCCGCGCGAAGCCAAGGATGGAAGCGGCGGCATCGTCATCTTCGATCCGTTCAACCCCGCGAATAACTCGATCATCAACGATTTCGACATTCCGGCGATCGGCCCGAATGTGCTGATCGACCCCAATACCGGAACCTATGACCCTGCGGGCCGACCCTTCGCGAGTCACCGCATGTCGAACCTGACTTCACTGACCGCCAAGAGCATCCTGCTCGGCGGCACTCCTCGATGGGCGATTATGTTTACCGACTCAAACGGCGTATTTGAGATCGTGCAACAAGCGTCCGGTCGATGGGAAGTGGTCTGGATGATGCCGGTCGAGGCGTATCGATACCTGCGAAACAACCTTGGCGCTCCCCCGACCATTTTTGGAAACAACCCGCTGGGTCTGCGCGCGAATTATGCGCGGCGGCTGGATTCGGGTGAAGTTCTGATCGTGAACGGCTACGTTGGACGTCTGTTGAACGGGGCAGATTTCAGCGGCGAGGTCGTCCAGGTAGATGGAGACATTGATCCCGTTAATGGATTTAGCTTTAACCGCCGAAACTTCGGCTTTTACTTTGGCAGCGTACGGTTCGAACTGAACCAATTGACCGCAACTCGGAAGCTCTATCAGCCCGTGTTTGCAGATCGACGTTAATGAGAGATTGCTCGGTGAAATCGATGAGACTAGCAAAGAAGTTCTGGATTGGGCCCCTGATGGCGGTTGGCATACTGCTGACCGCATATTCGGCAGCACAGACCTTTCCGACCTTGAAGGGAGACAACGCGCGTACGGGACGCAATGCCACACCGGCAATCAGCAACCCCGGACGAGGATTCTTGACCTGGTTCCGACCCAATGCGAACGATCCCATTTCCGGGACGATCATGCGGAACAACACGGCCATCGCTCCCACCAGTGTCAACTTCACGGCGGGCTTTTTGCCATCACCGATCGCCGATGGAGCTGCATTTGCCTTTGATTTTCCGAGCAATGGCGACCAGGCTTCCGACATCGCGACCGGCGGCTTCGCGAACTATCCGTTAGTGCCATTTGACGGTCGATCTCCTGCCTATCGGTATGCGAACACCGTTGCGGCCACGACGACGTTGAACCCGACTCTTGGGGCGACCCAAACGTTCACTTGGTTCATGGATCCCACGGCAGCGCCTATCAACCAACCCGGCGTGGGCCCGAACTTTGCGCGCAACTATGCGCTGTCCGTTTGGCTGCCGATCGGCTCGACGCTGACGGCTGGTGGAAGGCAGTTCACTCAGCGCTTCTGGGTGTACCAAATCAACTATGGACCTGGCGCGAGTCAGGTTTATACCGAGGTCGTTGACACCTATGCCGCCGGTGCGGGATGGGTGCGTCTCGGTAATGCGGGCTCCGATTCCAATCGGATGTTCCAATACGACGGCACCACTCCGATTCGCATTACGCTTTTCAACACCGTCCCGATCGACGCCAACACCAATCAGTTGACAGACAATCCGGGCATCAGCCTCGTCTATGCAGACGCGGCAATGGCCGTGCCGCAAGTCGGTGTGATGGTGGCAACACCCACCATTGCCTATCTGACCGGATCAGCTCAAGGGCGCGCCATTGCGGCCGTGAACCGGCTTTCAGTGGGTCTGCGCGAAGGTCAGACGACGACGGTTTCCCAAGGCGAAGTCAAGAGCTATAACTATGCCAACGGCGCAATCGATACCGCCGTAACGGGTGTTCGGTGGACATTCCGACCCGCTGACCAGCGATTCACCATGACCATGGACAATACCGCTGCCACCTTGAGCGGACCATGGACTGTGAACCCAGTCGGCCCCGGATCGGCATCGGCTCTGGGAACAAACTATTTGACCAGTGCGCTCGTGGGGGCTCCGGCTACCGCCGCCGCAACCTACACGCCGACGCTGGAAGACGGCCAATACGAGATTCAGATGTTCCTCTCGCCGGATACGGCGACCCAGCTGTTCGGTACCTCCGTTCGCGTTGAGGTTCACGAAGGGCTTACCATCACTCCGATCAATATCAACATGAATCGGGGTCCAGGCTGGTTCACCGTCAGTACGACGCGATTCACGCATGATTCCACGACTGCGCCGCTTAGATTCGTCGTTACCAATGAGGGCGCACCTGCAGGCACTCATAACGCGTTTGCGGATGCAGTGCGGTTCGTCGGCGCGTTCGACTCTGAAGTCAACTCGACACCAACCAGCGCTCGAGTTTTCATTCGTCAAAACGGTGGCGGACTCGTTGAGCAGGACGTGGTCTTCGTCTGTGCCGAGGATGGCCGCATCTACTGCCTGGATGCCCAAGGCAATGCTGACGGCACCACCAACGTCATCTGGGCGTATCCGAGCCTTCCCGATCCCACCAATCCGGCATGGGTCGATCCGAACATCAACGGCGCTGGCGCTCCCGATGGTACGGGGAATGTGACATTGGCCGAAATGCCGATCGGATTTGGAAAGTCATCCCCGATCGTGCAACGGATCGGCGGTGTGGACTACCTGTTTATCGCCGCTCGTAATGGCCGCGTGTACTCGATCGACGTCGCCGGTCGAGGCGATTTCAACTTCGCAAATGGCGCCGCTGGCACCACGACGCGAAATTGGTCCTATCCCAACGACTATCCTCAGGGTCGTCAAGCCGGATCACTCGGCTCGTTCTCGAATACGTCTCTGCTTTACGCTGAGGCGGGTGGAACGCCGAGACTTTATGTTCCTACCGAAAGCGGCCACCTGCTCGCGCTGAACCCGATTGGAAACCCCGGAACCCGGACAACGAACGTACTCTGGGACTTCCCAGGACGCAACGCCCAGCTTGCACCGATCACGACGGTTCCTGCGATTATGGATACGGCGATCGGTCCGAGAGTCTTCTTCGGCACCACAATTGATGAAGCTGGATTTGGGCACTTCTATTCGGTCGACGCAATCACGGGATCGACCGCCACGGATCAGGAGTTCATTCCGGTTGCTGGTGAACCTGAACTGCGCGGCTTCTTTGGGGGTCCTGCAGCCGTCGACGCCATCACGATCGGTGGGGGGGCTCCGGACACGATTTTCGTCTCCAACAACAACCTGAACATCTATGCGCTGGATGCGGCCAATATCAGCAACGTCATCTGGCGAACGAGTGAACTCAACACCACGGTGGCGGGCCCGCTCACGTTTACGCCGATGCTCGTATTCGATACGACCGGTATTCCAGGCATGTATCCCACGGTGGTTGTGCCCGGTGAAGGTGGCCAATTCTCAGCGCTGTTTGCGCGGGGCGGCATTTCGGGCAACGGCATCACGAACAGCTTCGGAGGCAAGTTCGCCTGGGGTAAGGCTTCCAGCAGCAATATCATCGCGGGTACCTCGGTGGGTGCGCCCCCAGGCGCCCCGGGCTTCCTCTATGGCGGGGATACGTCCGGCAACCTGTTCGCTTTCAGCAACAACAGCTCGATCCCGGGTCAGGGCGAACCGCCGATCCAGGACATCATCGAACCCGACAATCCTGATGGCGCGGCATGGCGCAATGCGAAGATCAAGATCATCGACAAGACGATGTACGAGTCCTTGCGCAACGATCCGACATTGGTGACCCACGCGACGATCGATGCCCTGCTCCAGACACCACCTTACGCGTTTGAGTGGGGTCAGACGGCCTACTTCGTCTGCTACGATTTTCCATATCAAGAGTCGTTAACGGGCGCTCCCGCAGTCTCGCCTTCGCTCGTGAACTTCCAGATCAGCACGGAGGGAGCAACGGCTCGACAGTTCTCGGTTGTGGCTCGGCCGTTCCCGGCGGGCGCACCGGCACAGCGCGACGGCTATGCGATCCTCGCTTTCGCGATCCAGGGTAGCGGACCCAACAGCCTGCCGCCGGGCAGGGGCCGAATCAGCTATTCGGTCACCCCGGGCAGGGTGGCTTCGGGCCAACAGTCGGCACAAGTGGCTCAGAATCCGAACCAGTTCATCGAGTTCCAGGTGGCCAACCCGCTTGGCATCGACATGAGCCCCGCC
>CAMLEL010000270.1 GCA_946478935.1 uncultured Armatimonadota bacterium | reverse complement strand
CAGTCGGGAATAGAATGCGAGGTTGTGCAGGGTCGCGAGGCGCTGACCCAATGTTTCCCCGGCCTTGAAAAGGTGCCTAATGTAGGCCGCCGAATAACGTTGCGTCATGGGGAATACACTTCCCTCATCGAATGGCGCGTTATGCTCCGCCCACTTCTTCCCCATTGCGTTAACCCTTCCCTGCAGCGTATAGAGCGCGTGATGGCGCGCCATGCGGGTGGGAAGCACACAGTCAAACATATCTATCCCGCACGCCACAGCGTGCAGGATGTCTTGAGGATGCCCGACTCCCATGAGGTAGCGGGGCTTATCGGCTGGCAGGAGGGGGGCAGTGAGTTTGACGACCGGATACTGCATCTCGGTCGGCTCGCCGACGCTCACCCCGCCAACAGCGAAGCCGTCGAATGGAAGACTGGTTATGTATTCTGCAGATTCCCGACGCAAGTCCTC
This sequence comes from uncultured Armatimonadota bacterium, assembly GCA_946478935.1. Next base: position 3,749 of record CAMLEL010000270.1, on the reverse strand, counting down.
ATGTATCCCGCCCTGCACGATTCCGAAGACGGCTTGGCCGTCCCGTCGAGCGGCCAGGTTTCTCGGCGCCCAGCGGTGGGTCAAATCCATCGCATCCGCCGCTTCTTCTCGTGTGCACGGAAATGGGGGACAAACGTCAAGCGCCATGCTGATATCGACGCCAAGCTGACCTTGAATCTGGATCGAGCGCTCTGGGGTTAAAAAATGCTGGGAGCCATCCAGATGGGACTTGAAGGCAACGCCCTCATCGCTGATTTTGCGCATGTGTGCCAAGCTCATCACCTGGTACCCGCCAGAATCGGTGAGGATCGGGCCGTTCCAACTCATGAATCGATGCAGCCCGCCGAGCTGTTCAACCAAGTCCGCACCGGGCCGAAGCGAAAGGTGATAGGTATTCGAGAGAATCAGGGAGTAGCCCAGCGCTTCCAGGTCCTCACTGCCGACCGTTTTTACGGTCGCTTGCGTTCCCACGGGCATGAAGGCTGGAGTTTCGACGATTCCGTGCGCCGTATGAAGTCGCCCGCGACGTGCCCCAGTATGCGGACAGGTGGCGATTAACTCGTAGCGAACGGACACGCCATGAGTTTATTGCGGGCGCGGTTGGTTTTGCTCAGCGGCTCGAAGCTGAGCGATGGCGTTGGCAACAATCGTCTTTTTCACTCCGAGAAACCCGGCCGGAATGCCGTATTTCTTCATTTCGCCGGTAATGATCTGCTGCATAACGATGATACCGATGGCGCCGCAGCATAGCCAGGATTGCAGCGCAAGCAGAATTGAGGCGACGATCGCCATGCTTGGCTGCCAGTTCAGTCCGAATGCTGCCTTTTTGTTGTATCGATAGGAGAAAAGCGCGACGACCAATCCCATGACCAAGATGGAACCGAGCAAGTAGACCAATGCCGATTCCACAGTCGTCACGGTAAGTGACAGCGCCCGCGAAGTCAAAGCCAGGGCCACGTTAACCAGAAACACGTAGTTCAGGCCGAAGTAGCTGTCAGAAAGGGCTTGAAGCTGATCGGCGGATCCGTATCCGGGCCCTTGAGGGCCCCTTGGGTACTCCGCAAACACAGGGGGCGGTGCGCCATCGGGACCGGGAACTGGCGGGACGTCTGACATTCAGAATTCTGGACGAGAGGAAAAGGTTAAACGCACCTGGGAACAAACGAGATAAACTCCGCAGCATGAGCCAGCCCTATAACCGCATATTCAACTTCTCCGCCGGCCCCTGCACATTGCCCGTTCCTGTATTGGAAGAAGCCCGCGAAGATTTGCTGAATTACAAAGGCGCCGGCATGAGCGTGATGGAGATGAGCCATCGCTCAAAGGCTTACGAAAAGATTATCGGCGAGGCGGAGCAAGACTTACGGCAGTTGTTTAATGTCCCGTCCGAGTACAAGATTCTCTTCCTGCAGGGCGGTGCGAGCATGCAGTTCGCCAATCTTCCGATGGCTTTCCTGGAAGAAGGGCAGTCGGCTGACTACGTCTTGACCGGCGCTTGGGGGAAAAAGGCGGTGGAGTCGGCCAAGATTTATGGGTCGGTGAATGTGATCTACGACGCGAAAGGCGATAACTACAACCACACTCCGGACTGGAATCTCCCGAAATACTCCGATGGCGCTGCCTACGTCCACTTCACCTCAAATGAGACCATTCAGGGTGTGCAGTTCAAGTCAGACCCGAACTTAAAAGCGCCGGTGATCTGCGACATGTCGTCCGACATATTGAGCCGCCCGGTGGACATTTCCAAGTATCAGGTGATCTATGCGGGTGCGCAGAAGAATATGGGTCCGGCTGGCGTCACGGTCGTGATCATGCACCAGGACTACATGTCCAACGGCAAGTCCGGCCTCGCGCCGATGTTCGACTATCGTGTTCACGCCGAAAATGGTTCGATGTATAACACACCCCCTTGCTGGAGCATCTACATGTGCGGATTGGTCTACAAGCATATGCTGAAGAGCGGCGGACTCGAAGCTCAACAGAAGAACTGCGAAGCCAAGGCAAAGGTGCTATACGATGCGATCGACCAGTCGGGCGGTTTCTTCAAGGGTCATGCGATGGACGACTGTCGCTCCTTGATGAATGTCACCTTCACCCTGCCCAGTGACGACCTCACATCGCAGTTCGTCAAGGAAGCGGAAGCTGCCGGTTTGGATGGGCTGAAGGGCCACCGATCCGTTGGAGGATGCCGGGCCAGCATCTACAACGCCTTTCCGATCGAGGGCTGCCAGGCGTTGGCGGCGGCAATGAAGGACTTCGCCGCCCGGAACGGCTAGCTGTTGTCCGAGGTCGTGCGGGAATCGGCGATCGCGCCCGGATTGCGGGCGATACGGGACCATGTCCGGCCGATCGTGGCGATCCAGATTTGCGTGTTGATCGTCGTCGCCGCCTACTATTTGAGCCCGGGATTCGCATCCTTTGCCGGCGAACTGGCCAAGATCAAGGTTGCAGGAGGATATTGGTTCGCCTTCGCCGCCACTGGATTTGCCGGCGCGGTCCTGCCTGAGCTTTTCAAAGTCGCTACACGCGATCCCCGGGTCCATCGGTTTCCGGAGGTTGCCTACACGTTCCTAATATTTGGGGTGAACGGGATCATCGTGGACCTCTTCTATCGCGCCCAGGGGCTGGTGTTCGGCACCGAGCCGACAATCGGCGTGGTGGCCGCCAAGGTGCTGGTCGACCAGACGCTCGGCTCAATCCTCATCTTCTGCCCCTACTTCCTATTCTTCCTGCTGCTTTACAAGGCAGGGTTTAGCCTGCAGAAGGTACGAGAGAACCTGCGTGAGAACTCGTTTTTGCGCCAGATGTGGCCGATCCTCGTGGTGAATTGGGCGTACTGGATTCCCGCACTCTGCGGCGTTTACGCTATGCCGAGTGAACTGCAATTCGTGCTCTTTCTGTTCGTCGAGGCGGCTTGGAGCCTGATTTTGGTACACGTCGCCAAGAGAAATCAATTGAGAGACTAGCCTTCTAAACGGGCAAGACGTCGATACTTACTGAGGACACTTGCCCATCCCTCAATGCATTCGTATAATTGATAGAACCGGAGAATCCAAGTGCCCGTCTACAAGTTTTTTATTTCAATGCTCTGTACTGCGCTCTTCATTGAATTCGCAGTCTCACAGTCTCCCCCGGGGCCTCAGCCGGGGTGGCAAGTCAGACTCGTGGGCTCCGGAACCGTCACGGCTAATCGGTCACTGATTGGGACAGCCGGATGGTATCCTCCTTATGAATGTTCCTCTTACCACTTTGAACAGTTAGTCCCTTCGGCATGGTGGAGCATCGGATCGCCCGCTGAGTTCGGGTTCAGCTTTACCGACGTATTGTTTGAGTCTGACAACTGGTACGGCGCTTACTCGTTGGGGCTGAACCTGGAGTGTCATATTGAGGCGATTGCAAGTTGGAATGCCGGAGGATTAGGGGAGGCAAGTCCAACCCGGATCTACTACCGCATCACCTCATTAGTTGGAGGTTCCAACATCGGGCTCAGCGCGTCCAATGCCATTGGTAATCCGAGCAACAGTGGACCTGGCGATAGTGTATGGAGTGACGGCTCACGGGTTTTCAAGAAGAACGTTAATGACGCAGAAACGACTCTGGGTAACTTCTCACACCATGCCCAGTCTGCGATTAATAGCTGGCTTGGCAATCCCACTGCCGCTGTAAGCTTGAAGGTTGAAGTAATAAATCCAGCATTCATCAGCTCTAATGTCGAATCTTCGTATCATAAAACTGCAAGTGGGCAACCT
>CAMLEL010000269.1 GCA_946478935.1 uncultured Armatimonadota bacterium | reverse complement strand
AGCAAAGCTGATTCGCGACGTACCTGACTTTCCCAAGCCGGGCATTCTCTTCAAAGACATTACTCCCGTCTTGGAAGACCCGGCCGCATTCCGGGAAGTTGTGGATCTGCTTACTGAAGACGCCCGAAAGCGTGGAGCCGAGACCATTGTCGGCATCGAAAGCCGGGGGTTCATCTTCGGCGTACCCGTTGCGATGAACCTGAACCTACCCTTTGCAATGGCGCGCAAACTGGGCAAACTACCGTTCGAAAAGATTTCAGAAGAATACGCCCTGGAATACGGAACCAATGTCGTCGAAATGCACGTGGATGCGATCACACCTGGTCAAAAGGCATACATCGTGGATGATCTGCTAGCAACTGGCGGTACGGCGGCGGCGGCGGCCCGATTGGTCGAGCGTTTAGGGGGCAATGTTTGCGGCTTTGGATGCTTGATTGAATTGACTTTTCTCAACGGTCGAGAAAACCTTCTCGGCTATCCGATTACCGCTCTGATGGAGTTCTGATTATGAAACGACACCTTCAATCCCTGTTTCTGTTCCTGATTCTTGGATGCCTTGCTTTTGCCGCGGAGAAGTTGACCGTCGAGCAGCTTCTGAAGGATGCCAAGAAGTTTGACGGCAAGGAAATCACCCTTACCGGAAAGGTTGACAAGTTCCAGCAGAAGACGAGCCGGGCCGGAAATGACTATTTTGTCTTTAAGTTGGTTGACAAACAGGACAAGAAAGCGCTTGTAAATGTGTATGGGCAAGGAAAGCCGAAAAAGGAGCCCAAGAATGGCGACGTGGTCGAATTGAAGGGCATGTACCGCGTGGAAAAGAAGTTCGGCAATAGCGTTTACAAGAACGAACTTCAAATCAAGCCGGAAGACATCAAGACCCTCGAACCCGCCAAGTGAGTTGAAGCGGGCGCACCTGATTGCCGTGATGGGCGAGACGGCCGCTGGCAAAACCGAGTTGGCAGAACGGCTCGCCGACCAGTTGGAAGCTCAACTTGTCAATGCAGATGCCTTTCAGGTCTATCGCGGCATGGATATCGGGACCGCCAAATCTGATCGGAAGTCTGAGTACGAACTGGTCGACATCAAGAATCCGGATGAGACCTTTTCGGTCGGCGATTTCGTGACTCGAAGCCACATCATCTTGGCAGGGGCTTGGGAGAAGGGTCGATCCGTGGTGTTTGTGGGAGGCACCGGACTCAATATACGAGCCCTTTTCGAGGAGTTTGACGAACTTCATGCCCCGGCCCAACCCGACCTCCGCGCAAAGTTGACGGAAGAATTGGAACGAAATGGCCTAGGTTCCCTCGTAAAGCAGTTAGAGTCGTTGGATGCAGATGCTGCCAGCCGGGTGGACTTGGCGAACCCAGTGAGGGTGATTCGAGCGATCGAGAAGGCGGTGGGGCCAAAGCCCACCAAGCCTCCGAAGCTGCCGGAATTCGCCAAGTTCAAATTCGCGCCCAGAATCGAACCTGACGAACTTGAACGCCGAATCGAAATTCGAGTTGGCAAAATGGTGCACAATGGGTGGGCTCTAGAGATCGAGAGACTGCGCGAGCAAGGCTATCGCCCACATGATCCCGGATTCCGAGCGATCGGATACCGGCAGATGTGGGACGTGGTCGAGAACGGAAAGGAATTGGCAGAGGCGATTGCCGAAACGGTCGTGGAAACGCGACAGTACGCAAAGCGGCAACGAACCTGGCTAAGAACTGAACCCAACCTCATCCGCCTGTCAGCCGATTCAGGGTTAGAGACATTTCGGCAAGCGATGAAATCGCTGGTCGATGAATTGAATTAGGAGTTTTGGAATGGGTAAGGCAATCAACCTTCAGGATATGTTCTTAAATCAGGTTCGGAAAGAGGGGATCGCAGTGACGATCTATCTGACGAACAGTGTGCAACTCCGCGGCCAAGTTCGCGGATTTGATGCATTCACCGTGTTGCTGGACGCACCCGGCAAACCAACGCAGCTGGTCTATAAGCACGCCGTTGCGAGCATTGTGCCAGCGAAGCCCGTAGGAAGCTACAAGGCCGCCAGTGAAATGGAAGGTGGCTCCCACGAGTAAATGATCGCCTTTACCAAGATGCAAGGGATTGGAAACGACTTCGTGATGGTGGACACCATCGCGGAGCCGCTTCCCGAAGTCGACCTTCAGAACCTTGCCCGTAAGGCGAATGACCGCAAGTTTGGAATTGGTGGAGACGGGCTCATCCTGGTAGAAGCCGGCGATTCCGCGCCATTCCGGATGCGCATGTTCAATCCCGATGGGTCCGAGAGCGAAATGTGCGGCAACGGGATTCGGTGCTTTGCCAAGATGCTCAAAGACAACGGCCACATCCAAACGGATGATGTGCAAGTCGAAACCGGCGCAGGCATTTTGGAGCTACACATCGAGCCTTCTGGAATGGTGCGGGTGAACATGGGTCCGGCTCGACTCACCAGGGGCGAGATTGGAATGACCGGCCAGCCCGGCGAAGAGTTCCGTGATCGACCCGTTCGCTCATCTGCAGGCGAGTTTCCCGGCACGGCGGTGTCGATGGGCAACCCGCATTTGACGCTGTTCGTTCCTGATGCGGCCGACATTGCACTGGCAACCGCTGGACCCGAGTTGGAAAACCATCCCGAGTTTCCCAATCGAACCAATGTTCACTTCGTGCAGGTATTGGACCGAAGCACGCTTCTTCAAAAGACTTGGGAGCGCGGTGCAGGAGCGACGCTTGCATGCGGAACGGGGGCTTGCGCGTCCGGCGTGGCGGCATTCGTTACGGGCCGCGCCGACCGAAGTGTCGAAGTGAAGCTGCCCGGGGGATCGCTGTTCATCGAATACCTCGAAAATGGCGAGGTGATGATGACTGGCCCTGCCGAAACCGTCTTCAGCGGAACGTTTGAAATCTAGGCGGCCAGGCTGGTGAGGTACTGGTGGATCGAGTAGCGGGCCGAGCCGATGTAGTCCACGAACGATAAACCTACCAGAGTGCCGGGTACGTCGGTATGGGCGACGATCGCCATCGCTCGGATGGTGTTTCCAGGGGACAGGTTCATGCGAACCTCCAAGAGTTGACCCTTGTTTACCGGTTTGCTCAATTTGACGAGTGCGCCACCCAAGCTAAGGTTTTGAGTCAGGCCAAATTGGTCATCGGCAGTGATTCCTGCAGCGTCTTCATTGATTGTTCGAACGACTGCCTTCACTTCCGTTTCAAATCTGGGATTATCGCGATTGTCGACCGCCTGCCAGTGGAAGCCCTCAAAGGTCAACCATGCCTTTTCGTTGCGTGTGCATAGGTCGCTAACCTTGCCTTCGCCCTTGGTGTACTTACGGCCGCTGTCGTGAATGACGAGCACAGACTGCGTTCCCTTGAAGAGTTGGGCTGTCTCAGCTCCGAACTCAACCGTAAAAGGAGACCGCTGGCAGATCCTCGCGGTCGCCCATGTTGGGCGGTCATCCGTATGGACGAGGAGCATGACGTTCTCGCCCACCATTGGTTCATGGCTTGGTCCGGACACATGGCTCATATTCTCGTTATCGGAGCTTAACCGGAAAACCTGGAGTGATTACTGGGTCAATATTTCAGTGATCTTGCGCGCTCCACTTCGCGACGCTCGTCATCTTTGGCGATCTTTTCGCGCTTGTCGTACTGAGCCTTGCCTTTGCCAAGGCCAATCTGAACTTTCACCTTGCCTCGGGAATTGAAGTAGACGCTCAACGGCAGCAGGGTGAAGCCCTTTTCTTGAGCCTTTCTCTCGAGCGTGTTGATCTCCTTCCTATGCAGTAGCAGGCGACGATCTCGACGTCGTTCGGGCATGAAGGCAGCAACCGCTTTGTCATAGGGATCGATGTCCATGTTCAAGAGGAACATTTGCCCATTAATGACGCGGCAGTAAGCGTCGGTGAGGTTGGCACGGCCGAGAAAGATGCTCTTCACTTCCGCGCCAACCAGTTCGATTCCAGCCTCAACTGTGTCTTCGATGTGGTAATCGAAGCGGGCTCTTCGATTCTGGATCGATCTGGGTCCTTCTTCCTTTTTGCCGACCTTTTTCGCCATTGGGACGAATGATTGTACCGATGCTGGAACTACTGGCCGATGAGGCAACGTTCCAGGTACAACCTAACCTTATGAAAGCCCGACCTTTCATTCCCATCGCAATTCTTGCCGTCGCTCTTGCTGGATGCTCCAGTTCGGAGTCGCCAAAGGATTCTGTCGTTACACCCAAACCT
>CAMLEL010000268.1 GCA_946478935.1 uncultured Armatimonadota bacterium | reverse complement strand
CATGATCAAACTATGGGGCTCGAATATCTCGGCCCCTCTTCGCAGCGCCTCAATGACGTTCGCGGTTTGGTAGCCCACATCTTGCCGATTGTCGTAAGTACCGGGCACAACGGTCATCCATTTGGCGCCGCACCGTTTGGCTACCTCAACCGAATCCCGACAGTTCTGCAAAAACTTGTCGAGATGATCTTGCCTACCTGTTGTCAAGGTCGGATTGGACCAATCGATGTCGTTCACCACAAAGACACCCATAGTGATTCCAACATCGCGCATGGTCTTGCCAAGTTTCTCCTGGTCCTCTTTGGACCGTCCGCGCATGCCGTTGTCTTCCCAAGCCGTAAAGCCCTCATCCGCCGCAAATTTGAGCTGGTCCACGTTCTCTTTGGCGTGGTTGGAAAACATTCCAAAGTGTGGTCCGTAGTTCAGCTTGAACATATGCTTCTTCTGCTGGGAAGCGTGACTCGTTTCTGCCTTGGCCATTGTTGGCAGGAGCATACCGGCGGCTGATGCGGCTCCGGCTTGCAAAACTTGGCGGCGCGTGGGTTTCATCCGCCTCGTTTTACCATCGTTAGACTGCTCTGAGCATCTTCTTTATCTCCGATTCCTAAGCAGGTGTAATTACGAGGCTTCATCCAAATGAGGACTTACCTGTCAATTCTGCGTTATCGTGTTATCAGGAGAAACCATGAAGAAACTTTCTTACTTGTTCTATGCTTCGATAGCATTGGTCTCGCTATTCGCAGCTATTGGCTTGATTTCCACCGGCCCGGCATTTGCTCAGGGTCAAGGGCAGGGCGGAAAACCGGCAACCGACGTTAGAGTGATCAACACCGCGGCCAATGCCGTTCCCGTTCATGTTGGCAACAACGTTCCTGTCACTGTCACCAATCCTGCTCCGACTCCCGACGTCGGAACACCCGTGGTTATTCGTGGATCAATCATGATCAGCAACGGTACATTTGGCGGATCAGCACAGGTTTATGTAGTTCCAGACGGCAAGGTACTTAGAATCGACATGGCGACCTTCCACATCGATCGCCTAAGTTCCGTTGGGCACCACGAATTGACAGTCTCATCACTTTACGAGGGAGTCAGCGTCGACACGTGGATCGCTCCTGATGGAGGCAGTGAGGTTGCCGAGTTTGGCTCCGAAAAGATCATCCACCTGGCCGAGCCTGGCAGCGGTGTCAACATCAGAATCAACCGAACCCCAATGAATAATGAGAACATTCCGCTCTTCGGAACAGTGGTTCTCCACGGCACCCTTTACAATGCGCCCAGCGAATAAGGCGCTGGCCAGCAGCCTTGCCATTCAATGATGCAAGGCTGCCAGGGCCAACATTCATTTTCCTTCTACGAACCGCTTCAATCCTTCCAACTTGCGGTCCCATGCCCTACTCCGTTCGGCAAGCCAGTCGCCTGCCTCGTTCAGCACCTCAAGCCTCAAAGTGCGCAGAACCTGACGCCCTTCGGCATGACTGGCTATCAGGCCCGCATTTTCCAGGACGAGAAGATGCTTGGTCGCTGCTTGCCGGCTCATTCCAAGACCTTCAACCAACTCCAGAGTAGGCATCGGTCCCCGTTCACCAAGACGTTGAACGATCTCTAACCGAGTGGCATCGCCCAATGCCTGATAAATCAAGTGCGGTACAGCCATCAACTCTCGGTGGTCGGCGATTCGGCATTCGCCTTTGATTGCTTGACTCCGTGCTCCACAAACGCCTGCAACTCTTCCAGCTCCCAGGCCCAGCCTTCCGTGTTCAACTTCACGCAATTCGCCCTGCGAGACTCAGGGATGTTTTCAAACCCGGTTTCGACGACGGTCAACAAAGTTCCATCAGGATGCTCTGCCAGCGAGAATCGAACCGTCGTCATCTGATCCTCTGGATACTTATCCATTGGACAATCCTCTCCTGGATGCCAACGATAAGCAAAGCTCGAGTTTTCCACGCGCTCGACAACCTTTCCGTAGCAGCGTGTGTCAGGTCCAAAATCCAGAATCATGATCTCGCCCACCTGAAAGTTACCTTCAACCTGGCTACTGAACCAGCCGGTCCAGCCTTCCGGAGTCGTCAATGCCTTCCAAACCGTTTCGCGGGGAGCCCGCAATACCATTTCCTGTCTGATATCCATCGCTGTTGTCATTTGCTTTCCTCCTCAGAAAAACGTTCGCTAAGATACGCCATGCAGTGCTTCCACCCTTCGTGCTGTCCAGACATGATTTCTCGATTCACGTTTGGTATGCGCTCGAACCCGGATTCCCGTACGGTCACCTTGGTCCCGCCAGCTTCTGACGTAAGCAGAATCTCGGTGAGAGTTGACTGCTCGGGATCGACGTCGATTTCATCGTTCGCTCCAGGGTAGGAGCGAAAAGCGAATGCTTGGTTTGGCACCACTCGTGTGATCAAGGCAGGACCCTTCCCGAACGAGCCGAAGTCCAGAATGACGGTTTCGCCGACTCTTACGTCGCCCGTAACGTCCACTAACTCTCGAAAAATTCCGAATCGCGAGATCAGTTCCCAAACGGCTTCAACAGGCGCTGGAAGCAACTGCTCAACTTCGATCGATAAGGTGTGTTCGTTCATATCATGCAACCGTTAAGATGCATGATACATGATCAGATGACTATATGCAACCTGTTGGATGCTTTTTCTGAAAGTTTCTTGGCAACGCCTGACAATCGGCAATCGAAAACTTCCCGGGGCGGAACGAAGCCGCCCCGTAATTGCCAAGCTATTTGAACTTGGTCTGACCTGGGACAGCTACCGGCGGAACTGGAATCACTCCCATTGCAAAGGTTGCCGGTACGAGGACTTCTGTGGAGTTCATCGCTTGATCCCAAGTGATCTCTTGACCGGTGTAGGCAGCCATGCGACCCATGATCGCGCTTAAGGTGCTTTCGGCGACTTGGACCCCTTCATTGATGCGGGGCGCCTGTCCCTTGATCGATTCATACAGATGCACATGCTCTAACACGTAGTGGTTCGGACTGTCACCTTCGTATCGCCAACGGTTTTCGCCGCGAATACTGTTATATGCGTTCGAACTTCCCTTGGTTCCAACGATATGCTCCGAAACCCGAGAAGCAGTGCCGTCAATTTGCCGACACATACTGACCATCTTTACGCCATTTTCGTATTCGAACTCCGTCGCAAAATGGTCAAAAACGTGGCCATATGCTGGGTCCGTTCTCACCTGACGGCCGCCCAAGCTGATCGCTTTAACCGGGTGCGACTTCATCGCCCAGTTGCAGACGTCGATGTTGTGAACATGCTGTTCGACAATGTGGTCGCCAGAGAGCCAGGTGAAGTACAGCCAGTTACGAAGCTGCCATTCCATGTCGCTCCATTCAGGCTTTCGAGCATTCATCCACAGACCGCCTTGGTTCCAATAGGCGTGCATGGAAACGATATCGCCAATCGCTCCTTCCTGGATTTTTGCGAGGGTCGCACGGTAGTCCTTGCCGTGTCGCCGCTGAGTTCCCGCAACCACGTTCAGTCCCTTCGTGTCGGCAAGCTTGGCAGCGGCGATAACCGTGCGAATACCTTGGGCATCCGTGGCTACAGGCTTCTCCATGAATACGTGCTTGCCCGCTTCGACGGCCGCCTTGAAGTGGTCGGGTCGAAAACCAGGAGGAGTCGTGAGAATAATGACGTCGGGACCGCTGGCAATGACTTTCTTGTAGGCATCGAAGCCGACGAATGCGCGGTCATCGGTCACTTGATATCGTTCCTTCGCCGTGTTCTTAAGGTGATTCCTCGATCCGGTCAAACGATCTTGGAATACATCCCCCATAGACCAGATTACGACGTCCTTATCAGCCGCCAAGGCGTCGCCCGCAGCGCCGGTCCCCCGGCCGCCGCATCCGATCAAGCCAACTTTGATCTGGGCCGAGCCGGAGGCAAATACTCCGCTTGGAATCGCCATGGCAGCGGTTGCCAGGGCAGAATTTTGCAGGAACTTCCTGCGGGTCAAATCATGGCTGGTACTCATAACTATCGTTTACCTCACTAACCTTCGCAGACCACTCGAAATCCGAGAAATGGTGCGCTATAAAGCCACCACTTGCTCTTTGGATTCTGAGGATCGATGTCATTCCATTTCGGGATCTCTAGCTGACGAGCCGTAAAGCTGACAGCCTCCTTCTTGTCATTCCAAGATCCGCCGCAAACCACAGGCTTTTCTTTCCCACGGGTCGCCCACTCGCCAACATTGCCAAGCGTGTCATACAAACCC
>CAMLEL010000267.1 GCA_946478935.1 uncultured Armatimonadota bacterium | reverse complement strand
CGCAAGACAGCGGCTCCAGCAACGAAGCCATTTCGAATGTGAGTTCTGACGGCTGGTGGAAGACATTGAGCTTGGCGATTCGAGCCGGGATCAGCAGGTACTCCGCGTAGCTGCCAAGCACCTTCGTCGCCATGATGCTTTCGCAGAGATTTTCTTGACCTTTGCGGCACCACATACACTCGCGGCATGGCGCGGAGTGCACCCCCATCACGGCATCGCCAACCTGGAACGGGGCGCCTTCGCCGATGGCTTCGACGACACCGGAATACTCATGCCCAAAAACTCCAGGCATCGGAATCTGAGGGTGGCCGCGCAGAAAGGCCTTGAGATCGGTACCGCAGGTTGTCGCGGCTTTGACGCGGATGAGAATTTCGCCCGTGCCGGGGCTGGGGACTTCTGTGTGCTTAAGGGAAAGCGCACCCGGGCGCTCTAAAACCAGCGCCTGCATCGTGTCCCGCCGTGTGGAACTCGCCAAATTGTAATGCTTCGATAAACTCAAAACTTAAATTCCAGACCCATTATGGACTGGTATCCTCCTCGCAGTCCTTATAGGTTCCCTTCAGATGCCAACGGTCGAAACCACTTGCCTCATCCAAGCGCCGCTTTCCAGAGTCTACGAGATTGCGAAAGACAGTCGCTCGTTTCCCGAATATATGAAGGATGTGAAGTCGGTTACGCCTATTGAAGAAAGCGAAAACCGCTTTGTTTCCGACTGGGTGGGCATCATTCCCACGTTTGGATTGAAGGTGCGGTGGACTCAGGAAGACCTTTGGGACGATGAGACCCACACGTGTCGATTTCGACAACTCAAGGGCGATTACGACATGTTGGAAGGGGTCTGGACATTTGCCGAAGAGAATGGCGGAACCCGCTTCAACCAAACGCTGGATTACGAATACAACGTCCCGACCCTTGGACCGTTGATCAAGAAAGTAATCTTCTCGATCGTCACCAAGAACTTGGAGAACATCAACGAAGCCTTCGCCAAGCGTGCGCAAAGCTAGTTTAAGGTTCCCGGTATCCTCTGCGCAATGGACAGGGCCCAGCCCACATCGGGAAGGAAACTTGCCGCGATCATGTTCACCGACATGGTCGGCTATAGTGCCTTGACCCAGAGCGACGAACAGGCAGCGCTGCGTCTCCTTTCGATCCAGACTCGACTGATAGAACCGGTGCTTGTCGTGCACTCTGGTCGGCTGGTCCGCACAATGGGGGATGGCGCGTTTGTTGAGTTTGGAAGCGCCGTCTCGGCGTGTAAGGCGGCGATCGATATTCAAAACTCGATCGCAAATCACAATTCCGAAGCTTCGGAATCGGAGCGCTTTCAGATCAGAATCGGTATTCACCTTGGGGACGTGGAAGTGGTTGGCGACGACCTGCTGGGACACGGAGTAAACGTTGCCGCGAGGCTGGAGCCTCAAGCAGAACCGGGTGGCATTTGCGTGTCTGATGATGTTGCCCGCCAAGTCCGCGGCAAGATTCCCGCTGAAGTGGTTTCTCTCGGTTCGCGGACCCTTAAAGGGATCGACGAGCCGATGCTGATCTTTTCGCTTGCGTCCCAGGCGGTTCCAAGGCCCACTCAGAAGGAAAAGCTTGAACCGCGCATCGCGGTGCTTCCATTCGTGACCCAATCTGGGGATCCGGAAAACGAGTTCTTTGGCGACGGGATCACCGAGGAGATCCTGTGGGCGCTGGCGAAGGTCCATTCGTTGCGCGTTGTCTCTCGGACAAGCTGTTTTGCGCTCAAAGGCGCCAGTATGCGAGTAAAGGATATTGGAACGACTTTGGGGGTTGACTACGTTCTGGAAGGCAGCATCCGCCGTGCGGGCAACCGGGTGCGCATCGCGGTTCAGCTCGTCAAGATTTCGGAAGACCGGCCCATTTGGAGCGACCGATACGACCGCGAACTTGAAGACATCTTTGCAATCCAAGAGGAAATCACGCAGAGCATCGTTGACGTGTTGCAGATCGCGCTTTCCGAAGCCGAACGGGGCGCAATCGGGAACGTCCCGACCCAGAATCTCCAAGCCTACAACCAGTATCTCAAAGGGAGCTTGCTTTCCAATAACGACATGCGCGCGGCAGTGGAACACTGTCAGGAAGCAGTTCGCCTCGATCCAAACTACGCTAAAGCATATGCCATGCTCTCCTACTCCGCATGGCGGGCGTGTTACTTTCTCAAAGGCGACGGGATTGACTACGCAGGCATTGCCAGGGAGGCGGCGGAGCGGGCGGTCTCCATCGAAAAGGACTTGGTGGAGAGCCAATTTGCCCTTGCCAATGTTTGCATTCTAGAAGAGCGTTATGACGACGCCAAAGTCCACCTTTCCAAGGCACATGCATTGGATCCTCGTAACTTCGATGTGTTGTTGGTACTCGGGCAATTCAACATTCAAATTGGCAAGCTCCCCGAGGGTTGCGAGTTCTTGATACGTGCCGGCGAAGTCCGGCCCGACGATTTCCAATCGCTTATCAACGCTGGTGCACGCTTAAAGCCGCGCGGAGACGACCGTTGGAAACCGTTGACAGAGGAGGGGGTTGCCAGGATCCGTCGGCGGCTCAGCTACGATCCTCAAGACGCCAGAGCATTGTGCCTGGGCGCATGCGCTCTTATGACCTTAGAGCAAAGAGAAGAGGCCCTGGACTTTGCGGATCGCTCTTACGCCGTCGATCAGTTTTCGACGACTCTATATAACCTTGCTTGCGTCTACAGCATGTTTGGAGACAAAGAAAGGGCCATTCAACTTCTGGAAGAAGGTTTCGTAAAGGGCTTGAGAAACCCTCAATGGATGCGCATGGATCCCAATCTCGACCCGATTCGGGACGACCCCAGGGTGCAAAGTATCATCGATCGAATGGGTGATCAGCAACAGTCGCCTCCTCGCTGAAGGCGCATGGCAATGAATGACCTGGACGCACGTCTCACCGTCGCGGTTGCTTCCTTTGCACCTGGAGGAAGCATACGTGGCATAAAAGCTTTGGAAGGCGGAATCTCCGCGACCATGGCGAAGTTCGAAGTCGAGCTGTCTGACGGATCGCCTCGAAAGTATGTCGTCCGCACGCCCGGAAAGTGGACCGCCGATGAGCCACCGGGATTCATCGAACGCGAGTATGCGATCTTGGAGAGCTTGCATAGAGCCGACATCCAGTCCCCGAATCCCGTTTGGCTGGAACCTCCCGGGTGCGAGGACCGATTCTACATCCTCGAATACATCGAAGGCGCGCCCGATCTCAAACCTAACAATCCGGCCTCTTATGGCCGCCAATTCGCGGAACTGCATGCCCAAACCCATGGATTGGAAATGGAACGCCTCGGGCTCTCGGACACGCGTCGACTGCCCACAAAGATTGGGAATTCGAATGAACTCGCCGAACCTTGGGACCGAGAACCGGAAATTCGACGGGCCCTAAATGGGGCCAACGAGCTTGAAGACGTAAATGCACCTGTATTCCGTCATGGCGACCTTTGGCCAGGAAACGTCCTCTGGCTTCACGGTGAGGTGTCAGGAATTGTGGATTGGGAGAATGCGAGCATTGGCGAGCCACTCTTCGATCTCGCGATCACGCGTCTCGATCTTCTATGGGTCGCAGGTTGGACAGCAACTGATGCTTTCACAAGGCACTATTTGGAACTGAATCCGATCGAGGCTTCACAATTGGCCCGATTTGACCTTGCTGCAGCGTTGCGCCTATCCAATGAACTGGACTTGATCGCGCCATCGTATCCTCCACTCGGTAGACCAGATATTGTCCGGGAGACACTTGAACAAGACTTGAACGAATTCGTGGACTCCGCGCTGTCGCGAATCTAGCTTCTACTCACCCGTTTCTCGCCAGTGATAGTAGAGTCCTTGGCTGATGGCTTGGCTTGCCTGTTCAGCTGTCAGCCAAGGTCGATTGCGCATCAGGGCCTGCGAAGCGCCAGACCCTCCGGATTTTACGGCCGGAGCATGAGCTTCTGCTTCGCCCAAGACCTTCCATGCCTCAGATAAGGCTTGCTTCAATTCATTATCTGTCAGTGCGGGCTGGCGTTTGCGCAACCGATCTATCTCGGGCACCATCCGCTCGGGCCCCCAGGTCAAAACCACATCCATCGCGTCGGTTCGCGGATCGTTACTCTTGAACAAAACGGATCTCCCTCAGGATGACTTCAACCATATTCAGCGTTTCCACTACGGCTTCGGGCAGGCAGGTCACCCGGCACATCAACCACGCATTCTGGTTGGGTGTCGGCTTCGCAAAATAC
>CAMLEL010000266.1 GCA_946478935.1 uncultured Armatimonadota bacterium | reverse complement strand
TGGCGGGATGCTGGCGCTCCTGCTGGTATTCGCGCTCGCATACCGACGCTCCGGAACGGATTCCACAACGCTTCTGCTTGCCGGCGTGGTCGTCGCATCGCTGCTGGCCGCCATATTGAGCTTGATCATTCTCATGAGCGGCGAGGACTCGTCACGGCTGATGGCCTGGCTGCTCGGTTCCACGAGTCCCCAATTCTGGGAGAGAGTTGGCGTGCTTGCAATTGCCCTGGGACTTGGAACCGTCGTCCTCTTTCGATCGAGTAAGCGGCTGAATGCGATTTCGATCGGCGACGAAACAGCCAAGAGACTGGGCGTCGATGTGGTCAAGGTCCGATGGACGGTGCTTATTGTTGGCACAGCCATGGCGGCTACAGCCGTGGGCACCGTTGGCGCGGTTGCATTCCTGGGCTTGGTCGCCCCGCACATTGCGCGCCGGATTGTTGGGGTCGACTGGCGGCGATCGCTTCCCGCTTCTTTGCTGGTGGGATCCGCACTGATGCTCGCCGCGGATGCCTTGGCACAGCGGGGCCTTCCATGGCTTGGGCATGCCTTGGCCGGCAAAGAACTGCTGGCGACGGAATTGCCGGTGGGAGTCGTGACGGCCTTGATCGGCGCTCCGTCGTTATTGATTCTGCTGAGACGACCCGAGTAGCAACTTCTTTAAATGTCTTGCATAATGCGCGCATGAGCGCGCTTGCCCTGGCACTGTCGATAGTTACATCCGGATCGGCTCCCCAACGGGTTTCACGCCCACCGGAATCTTTCTTTCAGATGGTATCGACTCGAGATCGAGAGGCGGCCAGGGCGTTTTACAAGAAGTTTATCGATGTCGCCGGAATGCCTGTTGTGGCCTCCGAAGAGGTCGACGATCAGGCGCTTCGCCGAACCCACGAGATCGTCACGAAAATGCTGGCGAGGCGGCCCGACATCGTAAAAGCGCTGGTTGCAAACAAGATGTATCTGATCATCATCGGAAAGGATCAGGTTTATACCGATATGCCGGAGTACCGCAACACGCCGGACCCCGCGTATATGAATGAGCGTGTGCGAGGAACGGGTGGACGCCCTACAAGTTTCGGAGAGGAGAACTTGCTCAGCCTTCCATTGGATCGATACGACGATGAAAGCATCGGTGTGCACGAGTTTCTTCACACGATCGATTCCACACTCGCATCGATCGATTCGACATGGACGCAGCGTCGGAACGCTGCCTATCGGCAGGCATTGGATAAGGGACTCTGGAAATTCACCTACGCAGCGGGCAACCCCGCCGAGTTCTGGGCCGAAGCTGCCCAATCCTATTTCGACTGCAACCGAATCAACAACTGGAACCACGGGCCAATCGGAACTCGGGAGCAGCTCAAATCATATGATCCCCACACATACGAACTCGTTCGCGATGTATTCAAGCTTGATGAGGAGGCGGATTGGCGATACTCCTGGCTACGGAAGCTCCCGAACGTTACGGCTCCGCCCGCCAAATTCAAGTTTGATCCCTATTACACCAAGTTCACCTGGGCGCGCGAGTTTCCGGTTCTGGGTCGATCTGTCGACGATCAGACGCTCTTGCGGGCAAACGACGTTGTTCGCAAGATGTTCGCCTACCGTCATGACATCCTCAAAGCTCTGATCAACGATGGTGCGAAGCTCGTGGTGCTCGGCCCCAAAGAGTCGGTTGCCAACCTTCCCGAATTCAAGGGACTTCCAAGCTCGGAAGCGCTGGCACGGACTCAGAATTACGATTCGCGAACTAAAACAATGGTTGTCGGTGCAGAAGACCTGTCATCCACGAGGGAGGCGACTCAGCTCGTGCGGATCTTCGCGCGGGCGATGTTTCGTGCTACGGCCAACCGGCCGGTGGACCCAAACTGGAACAATCGGGGCCGGAACGTTCAACAGTACGAACTGCGCGTGAAGCGTCTCGACGCGGAATTCGGCAATCGGGTGCTGTCCTTGCATCGATCTGCGCTCGAAGCCGGGAAGTGGAAGGGCGCTTCGGCGGTTCACTCACCAGAGGAATACTTCGCCTATGGTGTAGCCGCTTACTTCGACGCCATAGCGAACGAACCACCGCCAAACGATGCGGACTTTCCGATTTCGAATCGCGAAGCACTAAGAGCATACGATCCGGGCTTATTCGAATTGGTTCACGAAACGATGGCTTATGCTGGCCATGTGGATTGGCGGCTGCCGCAGAGCAAATCGGGACATTAGCCCAGTTTGTCGCAAGGGGATAGGGGTTTGGGTTATGCTTCTGGGCCGATGAGGAAGCTTTGGGGCGGAGCCTTCGCCGAAGACACAAACGCGCTGGTCAACCGATTTGGTCAGTCCATCCATACCGACCTGAACTTTTGGCAGGAAGATCTGATTGGGTCGGTGGCGCATGCACGAATGTTAGGTGCGGTCGGCATCATCACGCCGGAAGAGTCGGCAACCCTCATGCGAGGATTGGAGCAGATTCACGATGCCGGTCCGGATGCGCTTCCGCATGACGTCGAAGACATACACACCGCCATCGAGGTCAAACTTCGAGAATTGGTCGGTGAAGTTGCTGGCAAGCTCCATACAGCCCGAAGTCGGAATGACCAGGTGGCGACCGATACCCGGTTGTATCTTCACAACGAACTGATCGTGCTCTTTGACCTGATCAAGAAACTCCAACGTCTCCTATTGGAGCAGGGCGAGCGATATCTTGACGCGATCATGCCTGGGTGGACCCATCAACAGAGAGCGCAGCCCATTACGCTCGGGTTCCATTTGATGGCCCATTTTTGGGCGCTCCAACGCCATGGTTGGAGGGCCGAGCGTCTCTTTGAACTCGCAAATTATTCTCCTCTTGGTGCGGCCGCCCTTGCCGGGACCAGCTTTCCGATCGATCGCGATATGACAGCGCAGGAGCTTGGTTTTTTGGGCCCGATCCCGAACGCCCTGGACGCCACCAGCGACCGCTCGTACATTTTGGATGCCCTGCACCTTTGTGCGTCGATCATGATCGACCTAAGCCGGATCAGCCAGGAGCTTGTGCTTTGGTCGGGTCGTGAATTTGGTTTCGTCTCGCTAAATGACAGCGTTACGACCGGATCGTCGATCATGCCGCAAAAGCGAAACCCCGATATGGCCGAGCTGATTCGTGGTCGAACCGGACGCGTGATTGCCAACTGGGTGACCTTGGCCACCACCATGAAGGCACTTCCGCTGGGTTACAACCGGGATACGCAAGACGATAAGCCGCCCCTGTTCGATTCGATGGGCAAGGTGAAGGACTCGATCCAACTGACCTATCTGATGCTCGATTCGGCGCAATGGAACACCGATCGCATGCGCGAGTCGACCCATGGTGACTTCTCGACCGCCACCGATTTGGCTGACTTTCTCGCGACGACTGGTGTCCCATTCCGCACGGCCCATGAGATGGTGGGTCAAGTTGTGAGGGGTAGCATCGAGCGCGGATGGGTGCTTGAGGATTTGGATGCTGAAAAGCTTCGTGAGATCGCGCCAACGGTTCCATCGGCCGCGCTGGAGGTTCTTAGGGCCGAAGCCAGCGTCCGACGTCGGGAATCTCTGGGCGCCCCCGGGCCAAACGCGATGGAGACTCAGTTGACCAAAGCACGCGAAATCCACGGCCGTGAGGGCTTTCCCAAGATCGCATAGCTTTGCCTTTGGCTTGGCGATTCCTGACGCGAATTCCAAACAAGGCTTAGGCGGGATTTATGCGGGTTGTTTGGTCTATCACTAAGAAGACAGTTTTCGATTTCCGAACATGCCAAGATTGTTTATAGACAACTCAAGGGTGGAGCGACAATCATAGACTCTGTGAATATTGCGAACAACCAGACTATGCCAAAAGATAAGGAAGGTAAACAGCTGAATATAGTTGTTCGTGGCGATCACATGTCCAAATTGTTCAATGTCTATATTGGCAAAGATGAGTCCCCTGGAGAAGCAATTAATGATTGGAAGTGGGTGCGATGATTTGGACGAGTTTCATTTTGCTTTGCCATTTGCTCTCCCCTACTGAAATAAGTTTAGAGGAGGCAAAGTCGATCTCTGCGAGTTTCAGGCTCTCGGCAGCGAAAGCCGGTACGGTTTCCATCGTTGGTTCGGCGCCTTACACGGGAAATCCGACAGTAAGCGAAACCGAATACCCTGGTTGCTACGACCTTGATTATGGCGATGGCCACACAATTGTGCGGAAGTCCGACGGAAAGATTGTTAAATTCTGGTGTCGCGATAACTCAGAAATCGATCTGGTCTGGAATGATATTGCCAAGCTCAGCCCATCACA
>CAMLEL010000265.1 GCA_946478935.1 uncultured Armatimonadota bacterium | reverse complement strand
TGAAAGAGCACTCTTTGAGGCTGGAATCTCAACCAGTGCACAACATCCTGAGGATAGGTATAGGTTGGACTTGGCCGTCTTCCAGGGAGATCGCAAGCTTGATGTGGAAGTGGACGGTGTCAGCATTCACCAAACCTACTCAGGAGACCGCGTTGATCGCGATATCATTCGCGATCAACGCCTGATCGAACTTGGTTGGGATGTAATTCGATTTTGGGTACCAGAGGTGAGGGACGACCTTGCAGGGTGTGTCGACAGGGTCAAGGAATGGGTAACCAACGCCTGACTATTCCTCAATCTCGCCTGATTGCTGCGCCTAGATGCCCCCGCGGACAAAGTTGGCTCTTGCTACCGGGGTTCTCACGGTTCGAAAAAAGCAGCGGTGCGCGAGGTTTTGGCGACCCACTGACAGAATGTGAAGTAGGGTTGAAGTAGGGTTGAAGTAGGGTTCGGGTGGTCTGGCGTTGAGGGGGTTCGGCGGGCGGTCCCAAGTGTCCAGAGCGGCTAGCTTCGTCTGCCTTTTCACGCGGCAGGGAGGGGAAGCGCACCCGGGCCCTTCCTCCCGGTGGCGATTCAGGAGGAAGGGTGGGATGGCGCTCAGCGTGGGCTCTTTGCTACCGACGGAAGATTTCGTACACCGCGCCGCCGGTCAATGAGACGACATAGAGATTGCCGTTCGGGCCGGTTTCGATGTCCGTCACGACGCCAAATTCCTCCCCGATAACGTTGGCCTCGGTGCTGCCGAGGGTGTGGAAGGTTGGGTTGTCCACCACACCGTCCGCCCAATCCGGATGCTCGTTGGCGAGCTTGCGCCGGTTGCCGGTGAGTTGGAAGCGCAGCAGGGCTCCGCCGCGGACGATCGGGACGGAGAAGCCCATGATGAGGTCCCCCTCAAAGCTTGGCCCCAGACCCCGGCCCTTCACGAATCCCAGTGCCGCCGGAGCGACCACGAATCGCCAACTCAGAATCGGGTCCACAAATTGGGAGCCGGGCAATGAGAACAGGCGGGAGAGGGCCTCGGCGGAGGTGGTGGCGATGTTCTCTGCGGGCCATCTCAGCTGTTGGAGGTTCAGGTTCCGCATGGTGGTCTCGATGAGCCGGAAATCGGGCACCCGGGCAAGCGGACCCATGATCTGAATCCAGCCTGAGTTCATGCCGGGCTGGGCCATATTCAGTTCGTCGTAGGAGTCGTCGCCGTTCTCCTGGTACCAGAGGTTGCCCGAGTAGGGGTCCACGGTCATTCCGAAGCTGTTGCGGACGCCATAGACATAGGTTCGGGCGATGTTGGCGTTGGCCTCTGCGCCCAGTCCGGCAAATCCAAAGAAGGGGTTGTCGCCGGGGGTCGTGCCGTCGTCGTTGAGGCGCATGATGACGCCGGTCCAGTGGGCGTTGTCCGGCTCTGGGCCGCCGAATTGGTCGTCTGGGACCGGTCCCATGAGGTTGTTTTGCATCCAGCCGCGGCGGCCGACGTCGCCGATGATGGCGTAGAGCTTGCCGTCTGCGCCAAAGGTGATCACGCCGGCATTGTGGTTACCGCGAGGTCCGGGGTTGGTTGCGTCATCTTGCAGGGCGCGGAGCCGAATGATGTTTTGGTCGTGGGTTAGGGTGGTGCCGTCCCAGTGGAATCGGTCAATTCGGTTGCCGAGAAGTGGGGTGTTCAGCAGGACACTGGAGTCAGCTCCGGTGGTGGATTCGGACCAGTAGAGGTAGACGAAGCCGTTGGTCTGGAAGTTGGGGTGGAGCGTGATTCCGAGCAACCCCCTTTCGCTGGCGAAGTTGACGGCCAGGTCCAAGGCGGTTCCCACCAATGCGCCGTCGCGCATGTGCTGCACCTTACCGGTGTTCTTTTCTATGACAAAGAACTCATTTGAGGCGATGAATGCGATCCCGATGGGGGTGCTGAAACCTGCGGCGGCCGTTCGGACGTCCAGCCTGGGGACGGTCATTGTGGGTTGTGCCCAAATGGAAGCACTCGCCAAAGCAAGGGAAAGAATGCATCCCGCTCGTGTTGCAATATGCATGTGAAAAAGCCTCCTCTTTGCAAGTAAATGCGGCAGCGACAGCCGCCGCTGCTCTTAGACGAAGGTCGTCTGAAAGCGGTTGAAGGTTGGGGGTTGTCAAAAGTGGGCGATTTGGGGAAGGTTATTGATCGACCAGGTATCCGGAGATATTCAGGGTCAATGTGCTGGGGCCGACGTCCGTCTTCGACCAAAAGCCTCCGATTGTGTCGCCGGCATTGAGCGCCATATCGATGGGTTGACTGAAGGCGCGCAACCTTGCTTCAGAGAGGAGTGTCAACCGCCTCTCACCAAGAACGAGATCATGGCTTTGAGAGCCGACTATGCCTTCATTGAATGTGATTTGCGCAACGACCACATCGCTGGTACTTGGAAAGACAACCGTTCCGGATACATGGGTGAGGTACAGCCGTTTACCTTCCGGCACGACGTATCTACTTCCTTCAGGAATGCTGGCCGCCAGCGAAGTACCGTTCCCCTCGATCCGGAAGTTAACCGGCGTGCGGGCATCCTCCACACTTACATTCACCGAGTTGCCGACGTTCACGGTCGGGGTGTTTACCACGTTCACGTTGGGCGTATTGACCACGTTCACGTCTTTGTCACCGGGCGTCTTGAATGCAGTCAAGCCTCCAAAGACCGCCACGCTGAGAATCGCACTAATTACACCTGTCGTCGATGTCATCTGCTTCCTCCAAAGTCAAAGCATCTGTCAGGCAGCCACCACCGCAACAATGCCTAAACAGCATTGTAACAGCGAATTGTGCAAGTGCGCCTGCGATCGAGTTGCAAGTTGCGGTGCCGGACGCTATCGTCCGTCAAATCCCAGCAATCCGATCAGGTATGGGGCGATAGCAAATCCGTTAGACTGGTTGCCACAACTATGAAACGCAAGGTTTTTTGTTTTGGTTTGATACTTTCTACTGCTTTGGCAGGGGCCCAGTCTTTCAATATTGAGTTTGACGGTAGTGTGCCGTCGGTGCCTCCAAGCAGCTATGGCGCAGCTGGGCTGGCGGGAGTGTGGAATACACCACCCGGTTTATTTGGAGCGCCGAGCACGCTCGATCTAGTCGACTTGACCGGTGCATCGACCACGGCTACGTTTTCCTGGTTGCTTGATTCGCGTTTCAATTTCGGTCTCAGCTTCACTGGATCGGATGCTTTACTGATGAATGACACTTGGGGTGGTGGCCCGATCACTCTGAGCGGATTGCTCCCGGGCAGCTATGAAGTGATTCTCTACACGCCATTCGTAAATACTTTTATTATCGGGCAGGAAACATTGAACACCACGGGCCGAACTTTTGGGCCCCTTGAAGAAGGAATCAACTTCGTCAGGTTTGCAAGTGTTGACGCGTCGAATTCAGAAATGTCCATCTCCGCATTAGGTTCCGTGGCCGGAATGCAAGTGAGGTTCTTGGGTAGCGAGCCGGTGCCTGAGCCATTTACGATGGCGCTGCTTGGCGCGGGCGCGCTTGTGGGATACCGGAGGATGCGGAAGCGAGCCTAGCCAGGTTCAATCCCCCCACGCACTCCACGGCGTGTTGGAGACCGCCACTTCGTGTGGGTAGATCCCGCCGTCCGGAATCTTCGCAGCTCATGTGGACCGTTTTTGGGAGAGATGATGTCAACCGGTAGATTTGCTGTTGACAGCATTCTGCATGACTGGCAGACTGCGAGGGCTTTTTGAGTCGTCGGTGAAGATGTCATCCCTGGCCATCATAACGTTGGGGCCGACCGACTGCTCAAAAGAAATCCTGTTTAGGAGAAATTGACTATGAATAGATTGATCTTCGTGACAGTAGCTTCGGTTGCATTGTCAACTCTTTGCAATGCTCAGCTACCCTTCGCCAGCGATATAGATCCGCGGGCCACTTTCCTGCGGACCAACAACGATCCAAACGCCCTGAATGCTGCGCCCATCGAGTTGGCTGGCCTTGGACTGCTTCCGGGAGATACCATTTGGATCACACGTTTTGGCGACTTCTCATACAGCGGTGCCAATACGGACGATGCCCGGACACTAATGGGGGTATTCAGCACAAGCAGTTCGCTCCTGTCCTCAGCCCTTGTACAGCGAGTTCCCGATGCAATCGATGTTGGACCCGACATTTTGACCTTTAGCACGCTGTTGGGCAACTTGCAAACGGATACAGCGGAAGATTTCCGCATATCGCCTTTCTTCACATCTGATGAATCCACGACGTTGAGCATCCAGATTCCAGCGGGAGCCACGCACATCTTCCTCGGAGTCAATGATTCATTCTTCGGAGATAACGTGGATCCG
>CAMLEL010000264.1 GCA_946478935.1 uncultured Armatimonadota bacterium | reverse complement strand
GTGCCGGTGGCATCTTGCATTCCGCCGCCTCGGCCGAACTGGCCGAAACCGCCGCGCCCTTGGCCCCGTCCGCCGCCCCCGCCACCTTGGGCGAAGCTCGAGACGGCAACCACGGCAACTGCCGCAACTGCGATGAGTTTCATCATTGACTTCATGTTAGTTTCCTCCACCCTTGCCCGATGTGTCGGGCGGGGTTGAATGCTTTTTATCCTTGTCCGGATCGTAGCGCCGGTTCAATTCTGGGGCGATGACTTTCTGACTTTCCTTGCTCATCCGCTTGAACTCGTCGTCGCGGAGTTTCCGGGCCTCTTCGGGATCCTTCACGATCCGAGGCGTCAAGAAGACCAGTAGTTCTGTCTTGACGTTGCCCTTCTGAGTGGACCGGAACAGGTTGCCCAGCAAGGGAATGTCACCGAGCAACGGAATCTTCTTGACCGTCGAAGTGACGTTGTTTCGAATGATGCCGCCGAGGATGATCGTTTCACCATCCCTGACGCTGACCGTGGTATCAGCTTGGCGCTGATTCACAATCGGTGCGTTGAAGTCGGTGAAGCCCTGCAGGTCGTTCGCCGTTTGGGTCACGTCCATGGTTACGTAGCCGTTGGCCGTGATTCGCGGAGTTACCGTGAGCACGATGCCAACGTCTTGAAACGCATAGTTGAAGGTCAGATTGCCATTGGCGTCCTCACGAGTGCTTAGCACATAGGGAATGCTTTGGCTGATGTTGATCTGCGCTTCAACGTTGTTGGACGTGAAGATCCTGGGCGTCGAGAGCACCTGGAACTTGGTGTCCGTCTGAAGCGCGTTCAAGAACCCGGTAAGAGCGCCGCCAACCAACGTGTAGCGGAATCCTTGAAGTGCCGGAGTGGCGTTTTGGAGTCCGAAGTTACCTTCAGAAGTTCCGGTGCCCGTGTTCTTGCCGAGCGGGTTGCTCATTGCATGCTTCCACTCAACTCCGAACTGACTAGACTTATCCAGAGTCGCCTCGATGATCATCGTTTCAATCATCACCTGCTCCGGAATCTTGTCGAGCTGTGCCAGGATGGACTTCAGCAATTCCATGTTTTCGGGCGTGGCCACAACGATGACGCTATTCGTGTTATTGTCCGGGATGACCGTGATCTGACCCTGCAGGTCACGGACGTTCACCAAGCGACCCTGGCTATCCCGCCCCGTTTGGGCGACATTGGTCCGCTGCTGGTTACCACCAAAGCGGAACCCGCCCTGCTGAACCATCACGTCCGTGGGCAGTGAACCATCATCTTCCAGGTTGAGATCCATATTGTTGGGATCGATCTGCTCACTATTCAGACCGAGGGGCCGAGTGTTGCCACCACCTCCGCCACCTCGGTTCTGATTGTTGCGGTTTTGGTTATTTCGATTGGTCGTCGAATTCCTATTTGCCTGGTTGGATCCACGGTTGGTCATTCCGCTGCCTTGTCGGGTTCCAAAAGCCTGCTGCATCAGTTGGCTGATCTGATCGGCGCGAGCGTTCGCCAACGGGAAGACAAAGGTCGAATTCTCGACTTTGATCTCCGTGTCCAGCTCCTCGATCACCGACTCCACGAGCTTCAGGTTTTCGTCTGTTGCGGTAACCACAAGCGAATTGGTTCGGGGCTCGCTTACGACCGTTCCGAACGAGGCTTGGGTGTTCCCAAAGCGGAATGCCTGCTGGAAGCGCTGCTCGATGGGCACGTTTTGGGTGCCAATGCCGCCTCGTCCGCGTGGAGCGTTCTGAGTCAGAACGTTTTGCACGACCGGAGCAAGCTCGTCGCTACTTGCAAACTCCAGTTTGAACACCTTCGGCTGCTGAGGCTGCTCGGTTTGGCGATCGATCTGCTTGATCAGCGCTTCAACTTGCTGCTGCTCCTTGCTTGGGGCATTCACGATGACGGAGTTTGAAAAGTCGTCGCTGGAGGCGCGAACGGTTGACTGACTGCCACCAAAGCCGCCGCGACCAAAATTGCCGCGCTGGATGTTGCCGAAGTTCCCGCGTCCGCCGTTGTTTCGTCCGCCCTGGTTGAACCGATTGTTACCGCCTCCGAAGTTGTTCCCTCCACCCATCATTTGCATGAACTGGTCCATTGGATTGGGCATGGCGGCAAATACTTCATTAACCACGCGCGCCACCTGACTGGCATTTGCGTACTGGATGACATACACCTTGAGCTGGGCTTGGCCCCCGAACATCTCGGACATCCGCGATGGATCCATGCCCTCAAATGGGTTTCCGCCGCCGCGATTACCGCGATCCTGATTTCGACCGCGAATCACCAAGAAGTTTCCTTCTTTGCGAAGCTCGAAATTCTTCAGCCCAAGCGTGGTGTTGAGCATTGCGAAAGCATCATTTAACGAAATTGGCTTTGCGCTCACGATTGTGAGCGTCCCGGTGAGAGCGGGATCTTTGATGATCGTGACGCCCGACGTCTTGGAATACCAGGAGATAATCGTATCCACTCCCGAATTCTGAAAATTGGGTTTGACGCGCGTCTTGGCATTGAGCTTGAAACTGCTCCAGGCGGGTCCGGATTCCCCTCCTCCAAAGTCAAATTGGGCGTGCGCCGCTAACGGAGCCGCCAGCGCCAACGCGCAAATAAGAGTTTTAATTTGCATTGCCATCACCTTCGCTTGCCACGGTTTCCTGACCGGCGGATTCCGGACGCACGGCCAAGGGGCCGATCGGCCCCCTGAGTCCTGGATTCACATCGACGGGGGCAAATCCGCCTGCCGTCATCGATGTTCCGCTCAGTTTTTCTTGCATTTTGATCGTCGCCTGCTGTCCGTCGGCGCTCTCCAATATGAGCGACGACTCCGTCACGGCAACCACCCTAGATTGTTTCCACTTCTGTCCTACGCTCAGAAAATCTCCTTGGCCTGTTCCGTGATTCTCAACTACCGCCTGGATGCGTCCATCCACTGATGCCGTACCTGTATAGATCCAACCGCTTTCGCCTCCCGTGAAGCTAAGGGGCAGTGCGCTCGGCGAGACGGAGCCCGCCTCCGCTGAAATCTTCTTTATTACGGGTTTAAACGCGTTCTTTGCGGCGATGTTCACCCGGTCGAACTTCGCTTTCAAGTCCTCCTCAGTGATGAGGGATACCGTCGTTGTTTTACGACTGTTGTTGCGCGTCGTCGTGACCTTTTTCGTCGGCTCCTCAGGCGTCGTGAAGACATAGGCGACCGCACCAAGACCGAGGATGGCGACCCAGAAGATCGGGCTAGTTTTCTTTTTTGGTTGCATTGTTGGATTGAGAAGGCTTGGGCTTTTCGATTTGGCGATAGGCCACCACGCCGATCGAGGCAGAAACCAGGTCTGAATTTGGATCGGAGGTGGAAATCTGAATCATGCTGGTGCCGAGTTTCAACGCCGGGGTTTCCAGGTCCTTTACGAACCGCAGCACGTTTGGATAGGAGCCCTCGATTGCGATAACGAAAGGAATCTGCGTAAGTTCATTAACCTCAACCGGCTTTTGGGGCCGGAAAGCTACCAATTTCAGGCGGTTTTTCTGGGCAAATGACGTTACCGATTCAAGCGCACGTGGACCAACTTCCGCTAGCGGAACGGCCCACACCTGGTTCGCAATGTAGACCCGACTTGACTTTCGGTCTGCTTCCAATTTGTTGAGTCGCTCGGTCAGATCCCTTTGCGATCGGATTTTGCCACCTGCGATGCCGGCCGTTCCAGGTGGTGGTACGAAAATCATTACAACGGCGGTCCCGATCAGGACCGCAAGGGCAATGATGATCGCGATGCTGGCCCCTGCGTCAGCTTTCGTGCGGAAGTTGATCATTTCTTGGCCCCCTTCTTCTTGGGATCGACCAGCGGCAGATTCCCAACTGGAAATGCCTGGATCGAAAACTGGACGATCGGTGTCTTGTCGATCTCTCCGTTGTTCGCAAAAACAAGCTTCACATCTCTGAGGCGCGGTTCTTCCGTCAGCGACTGCAAGTAGGCGGCGACACTCTCGCTGGTTGCGGACGTTCCTCGGATGTACATGATCTTGCCACGCTCGAATGTAATTCCAGTCAGCCAAAGATCCGCTGGCGCGTAATTGGAAACCAGAGTCATCACATCGCTTGGTAACTGCGCTGGTTGGAAGGATCGCTTCAACGTATCGGAGGTGCTCTGCAACTTGGCGACTTCTGTCCCAACTCGCTGATTGTCGGCTTTGAGTTTGGTCAGTTCGCGTTGCCACTTTGCGTTTGCGATTCGGACTTCTTCCGACCGATCGCTACGCTCCACATAAACGAGGAATGCCATGAGTAGGGCAGCGGCGCACATAAGGACCGCCAATCGAACTCGATT
>CAMLEL010000263.1 GCA_946478935.1 uncultured Armatimonadota bacterium | reverse complement strand
CCGTTATAACGCGCTCGTAAGCTGGTACACATGGCCGCTTCATGGATCACTCGAAGCGTTCAACCAAGTTGGCCCGAACCTGGGGTGGATCGGAACGGCTGTAATCCCGACCGTTTTTGTCCTCTTTCTATTCGCAGCGCCCCTGCTCTCGCGAAGACTGGCCAATGTAGGAATCCAGTTCATCTTCCTCGGCTTCCTCGCCTACTTTGCTACCGTTGGGATTTTGTTCGGAGGGGCGTTCGCACCGTTGACAGGTACGCGTGATCCCGTTCAGCCCGTCGTCGAGAATCCAGTGCCATCAAATCCCACTCCTTCGGTGTCCATTGACGAGGCGCTAGCAAAACGCGGCCGCGAAGTCTTCAATACGATCGGCTGTGCCGGATGCCACGGTACAGACGGCCTCAAACCTAGCGGCGGACCCAAACTCGATCAGGTTTATCGAGAGCATTCTGATGCCCAGTGGTACATCGATTTCATCCGAAACCCAAAAAGTAAAAAGCCCAACAGTACGATGCCGGGCTTTCCTGATGTACCCGAGCAGGACCTGGCGGCAATCGCCGAGTTCCTGCGCGAGCCACGTTAGCTAGAAGCAGCCAGTTGGAAACTCTGGTGGATCAGTCGAGAGGTAAAAAGACATCGCCGTTTCCATCGGCGTCAGGACTCCGGGCGTCAGTGGCGGCAGGATGATACGGTTGCAGCTGAGTCCATTGCCCACTGCCTGGTATCTGACTCCATCATAGAGATAAATCTTTTGATTCGCATTCGGAATGCCGGCCTGATCGACTTCGGCGCGGGTCGCCGTTGTGGGAACGTTGGCGTCGAAATAGCCGTTTGCCCGGGAAACCGCGGTCCCCAGCAACGTTCCACCGCTGTCGTAGAACCGAACGGTCACGCCGCCGATGCCAGACGTGGTCCGACTTACCGTTTGTCCGAGGATCGTGCTGTTAACATCGGCGTTGGTCTGCCCAGAGGTAAAGCCAGTCGTGGCATTGGTCGAACCGTTAGAGCCGTTGGAGCTACTCCCGCCGCCGCCTCCGCCACCGCATCCGAGCATAAACACAAACAACGCGATCGGGATCAGTCCGAGATACTTTTTCAACTTCCTTCACCTATGAGGGCCAGGTTATACCCAGCGTTCCAACAATTAGACCGCAATTGCGAAAAGTTAGGTTCGCTTTACCGCATCTGATTCAAAGGCATGGGGGAGAAGTTCGCGGAAACGGTAACTCCGAACGAGTTCCGTTCCTTTCGACAAGTGAACCAGAGCATCCCCGTCCATGAATTCTTGGAGCACTTGGAGGCAGACGCCGCAAGGCGGGACGCCGTCGACTGAGCTTACGGCAAGCTGAACGATTCCCTCACCCAAGTCACCAGCGATCATGCTCGTGACGGCGGTGCGCTCAGCGCAAATCGTTGCTCCATAACTCAGGTTCTCGACGTTGCATCCGATTACGATCGCTCCGCGGTCTGTTTCTATTGCCGCGCCAACGTGGTAACCGGAATAAGGAGCATAGGCTCTTTCCAATGCGGTGAGCGCATGGGAGATGAGTTCCTCGGCCGAAAGCATGCCGGAAGTCTAGCAGGAGTTGGAGGTGCCGAGCGGATTCGAACCGCTGAATATCGGTTTTGCAGACCGACCCCTTAGGCCACTTGGGCACGGCACCACGCCGAAGCAATATCTTACCTGGCCCATGTCAATGCGCTCACGTAGTCTCCGTTGCCACGTAAGTTGATCGCGATCGGGCTAATTCTTCTGTGTTGTCTTCTCCAAAGCCAGCTTCAGAACCTGATCCGCTCGTTTGACAAAGTGAGCCTTGAGCTTTGCCCGAATCTCTTCCGGAACGTCTTCCAGGTAATCCTTCTCGTTCTGGTCCGGCAGAATCAAAGTTTCAACTCCCGCCCGGTTGGCCGCCAAGACCTTCTCTTTAATGCCACCAACCGGCAGCACTTGGCCGCTCAACGTTAATTCACCGGTCATCGCCAGACGCGGCTTCACCCGCCGATCCGTCAACAGCGACGCAAGCGCTGTCAACATCGTGACTCCCGCACTCGGACCATCCTTGGGAACGGCACCCGCAGGAACGTGGACATGAAGTTCCGTTTTCTCGTAGAAGTCCGGTGCAATCTTTAACATATCCGCATGGCTGCGAATGTAGCTCAGCGCTGCCGTGACACTTTCCTTCATCACATCGCCCAGTTGCCCGGTAACGATCAGCCCCTTACTCCCCATCATCTTCGTGGTTTCGATGAACAGAACGTCACCGCCGACCGGTGTCCAGGCCAAGCCGATGGCAGTGCCAGGTGTGAGGTCTCGCTCCAAGACCTCCTCGGTCAAGAATCGCGGTGCGCCAAGGGCCGACTCCAGGAACTTCTGGTTCACCACTACTTTGGAGGTTCGCCCTTCAGCGAAGAGCCGCGTTGCCTTCCTGACCACGCTCCCGATTTCACGCTCCAGGTTTCGCACCCCTGCTTCACGGGTATAGAACCGTATCAATCGGACGACCGATTCCGGTTTGAACTGGATTTGGGAGGGCCGCAGACCATGCTCCTCAATCTGCTTGGGAATGAGGTGATTGACCGAAATATCGACTTTCTCTTCTTCCGTGTAGCCACCCAGTTCGATCACTTCCATTCGGTCGCGGAGGGGCGCAGGAATGGTGTCCAATCGGTTTGCAGTGGTGATGAAGAAGACGTTGCTCAGATCGAAGTGCGCATCGATGTAGTGGTCGCGAAATGTCCCGTTCTGCTCCGGATCCAACACTTCAAGCAGGGCTGACGAAGGATCCCCGCGATAGTCGTTGGCCAGCTTGTCGATCTCATCGAGCATAAAGACGGGGTTATTCGTCTCCGCTCGCCTCAAACCCTGAATGATCTGTCCAGGAAGGGCCCCGATGTAAGTCCGGCGATGTCCCCGAATCTCGGCCTCATCTCTCATTCCACCCAAGGAAATCCTGACAAACTTTCTGCCCATGGAATGGGCGATCGAGCGACCAAGCGAGGTCTTGCCAACGCCAGGGGGACCCGCAAAGCAAAGGATCGGCTGTCGCACTTTGCCCTTCTTCACTTTTCGAACCGCCAGAAACTCGAGAATGCGTTCCTTGATTTTCTCCAGTCCGCTGTGATCCTTGTCCAAGGTGGATTTCACCGCCGAAAGATCCAGGTTGTCATCTGTGGACGTGTTCCAGGGTAGCGCCACCATCCAATCCACGTAAGTCCGGGCAACGGTGTACTCGGGAGCTCCTGGCGACATCCGCCGCAGCCGATCATATTCGCGGTTGACTTCTTTAAGCGCATCCGCTGGCAGCTTTGCCTGATCGATCTTCTCGCGAAGCTCTTCCAGTTCTTCCCCGCGCTCCGTTTCTTCGCCAAGTTCGCGCTGAATCGCCTTTAACTGCTCCCGCAGGTAATACTCCCGCTGGGATTTGCTGAGCTCGGTATTGACCTCGCTCTGAACCTTGCTGCTCAGTTCCAGTACCCGAACTTCCTTCCCGAGCATTTCGAGCAGCGCACGGAGGCGCGACTGCAGATCGATCGTTTCCAGAATCTTCTGCTTGTCCTCGGGACTCAGCGTCATATGCGCCGCAACCAGGTCGCACATGACGTTGGTTTCTTGAATCGCCTGGGTGAGGGTTCGCAACTCGTCGGGAAGCTGTGGAGACAGACGGATCGCCTGCTCGAACAAAGCGGCGACGGATCGCCGCAAGGCTTCCAATTCCTCGGTGCGCTCTTCGGGGATTTCAGGCTCGTCGATGACTTCAATTCGGGCCCGCAAGTAGGGTTGCTCCTGCAGCCGCTCAACGATTCGGAACCGCTGGACTCCCTGTACGATGAGGCGCACCGCATCGGGCATCTTCACGAGCGTCCGAATGATGACGGCGCAACCATACTCATAAACGTCATCAAACGTGAGCGATTCATCGCTCGGGCGCTTCTGAAGAATGGCGCCAATGATTCGATTGTTGCCTACGATGCTCTCGTCGATGAGCTGGACCGACGACTCGCGCGCAACGCTCAATGGCGCGATCAGCATCGGATAAATCACGCTGTCACGAAGCGGCAGGATGTTGAGCTCCGACGGAATGTCGGGCTTTGGCTCCTCGTCGGGATGGTCTTGAATCTGGGGTTCTCCCAGGTCTGCTTCAATCCATTCCGCTTCTTCGATCGGCAGTTTCACTTCGGACATTAGATCTTCGTAATCGTAATCGTTTGGCTCATCGAGACCCTTTGTTCTTTCGGAATAAGTATCACGAGAAATCCATTTCGATACTGGGCCTTCATTTCATCGATCAAAATCGGCGATTCCGGCAAGCGAATCTCCC
>CAMLEL010000262.1 GCA_946478935.1 uncultured Armatimonadota bacterium | reverse complement strand
AGCCTCTTTATCGGCTTTATTTCGCCGCTGATCTTTTACTTCATCGCGAAGGACAAGCCGTTCGTGTTCCATCACTCGGCGCAGGCGCTTACGCTGAACATCGTGTTCGCCGTGCTCTGGATCGTTGCGATCATTCTGTCATTCCTTTGCATCGGCTTCCTGCTGATGCCAGTGATCGGTCTACTCGCTTTGATCATGGTCATCATGGGAGCGATTGCCGCCAACGCAGGTTCGAGGTTCGAGCCACCCGTAACAGGCAACCTTTCCAAGTCCTGGTTCAAGGCTTAGAACCTACCGTTTCCAGGGGGGTACTCTCCCCCCTGGAATGAATTACCGAAAACTGGGCCGCTATGGCGTTCGCGTGAGCGAAGTCGCCCTCGGCGGTTGGTTGACCCACGGCCGCACTTTGGCCGACTCCGACACCACAAGCATTGTCCAGCGCGCGTTCGATCTCGGAATTAATTTCTTCGATACCGCTGACGTCTACAACCAGGGCGAGGCGGAGAAATCTCTCGCGATCGCCATCAAGCCACTGAGGCGGGAAGACCTCTTCATCGGTACCAAGTGCTTTTTCCCGATGGGTGATCGACCCAATGATCGCGGATTGAGCCGCAAGCACATTGTCGAATCGGTTCACAATTCACTTCGCCGTCTCCAAGTCGAATACATCGACTTGATGCAGTTTCATCGCATGGACCCCGATACGCCGGTCGATGAGACTGTTCGTGCCATCGACGATCTCATCCGCCAGGGCAAAGTCCTTTACTGGGGCGTCAGCGAGTGGAGCGCTCAGAAGATCGTGGAAGCCGTTGCCACAGCCAGGGAACTGAACGCGAATCCACCCGCGAGCAACCAACCCAGTTACAGCATGTTCACTCGCGGAATCGAAGAAGGAGTTTTGCCGGTGAGCGAGCAGTACGGCATCGGCAACGTGGTGTTCTCACCCCTGGCGCAGGGAGTCCTCACTGGCAAGTATTTGCCGGGCCAAAAGCCACCGGAAGGAACGCGAGGCGCCGACGACAAGAGCAATATGTTCATGGGCTGGGTCTTGAAAGACGAAAACCTTCAACGCGTTCAAGACCTCAAGAAATATGTTGAGGAATTAGGCTACAAACTTCCGCAATTTGCTCTTGCCTGGTGCCTTCGACAACCCGCGGTCAGTAGTGTGATCATGGGCGCAACTTCGATTCAGCAGGTTGAAGCAAACGTTGACGCAAGCGGTGTCGTTCTCGCGCCGGAAATTTGGAAGCAAGCGGAAGATATTCTCGCGGGTACAAAGGAGAGCGTCTGATCAGTGGCCAACCCCACTAGGCCAGGGCGCGAAACCGCGTTCGAGAAACAGCGCGGCATCGGGCTTGTTGAAGTCCGAACCGGCTTCGCCCAAGTCCATGTCTCTGAATTGCCGACTCCGGTCCATGAAGGCCGACTAACCGTTCTTAAGGCCGTGGCCGAGATTGGCATCAGCATGGACTTTTTGAAATTGACTCCATCAGGCGTTTCTTTCATCATCGCAAATGGCAACTCAGCCGACGTCGAAAACGCGCTCAGGCCGCTCGGCTTTCGCTCGACGATCCGCAAAGATCGGAGCGTGGTATTGGTCCATGCCGTGAACATGCGCGATGAAGAGGGCTTGACCGCAAGAGTCGTTCAGAAAGCGATTGCGACCGGTGCGATCGTCGACCACATCAGTGATATGCACGACCGCATGATGATCGTCGTGGAGGCAAAGTATGCGGATGCCCTTGTCCAAGAGTTTCAGGGGGTTCAGCATGGCCAGTAACGGATTGCGCATCAAAGTCATGAAGTTTGGAGGCACGAGCGTAGCCACGCATGAGGCCCGGGTGCAATCCGCTTTGAAAGTCGTCAGCGCCAAGGAACAGGGATACTCCCCGGTCGTGGTTGTGAGCGCCATCGGTCGCAAGGGCGCTCCTTATGCCACCGACACTCTGATCACCATGCTTCGGGACATCGATCCGACGGTGGAGCCGGATGCGCGGGAACTCGACTTGCTCGTAGCATGCGGAGAGATTCTAAGCTCGGTCATCTTCGCCCACACCCTCAAGACGCTCGGACATGCAGCACAGGCCTTTCGCGGTGGCCAAGCCGGTATTCGGACGGACGGAGTCTATGGCAACGCCCGGATCGTGGGAATCAACCCCGTCAGCCTGGCCAAGGCTTGCGAACAGGGCTCGATTCCGGTGGTTTGCGGCTTCCAGGGAGTCTATGTTGCGGGCGATGGAGCGCCCGGTGGTGAATTGACCACTCTGGGGCGCGGCGGATCGGATACGACGGCGGCGGCAGTAGGCGCGGCAATGCAAGCCGATGCCGTGGAGATCTTTACCGATGTGGATGGGGTTAAGACAGCCGATCCGGATTCGGTCCCACTGGCGCCAACCCTGCGAAAGGTCACCTACGACGAGGTTGCCGAGATTGCGCACTTGGGCGCCAAGGTCTTGCACCCTCGCGCTGCAGAAATCGCCATGAATTTTGACATCCCGCTCTGGGTGAAAAACACGTTTAGCGAAGATGAAGGGACCGAAATCGTCCAAAGAGATCGTTTTCCAGGTCGCCGGGTCACGGGCGTGACCCACACCGGAAAGCTCGTGTATCTTCAATTCGACTTGAAGTGCGCAGACGAAGAGAGTCGACGCGTGTTGGAGACCCGGATCTTCGAGACGATGGCTCACTACGGATTCAACTTGTTCATGTTGAATCTGAGTCCCAGCGGAACCGGTTTTGCCGTGCCGCGAACCCAGTTTCCAATGCTGGCTGGAATTCTGGACAGCCTGGTCATCCCCGTCGAGGACCAAATCTACCTGTTGCAGATCGGCGCCCACCCCTCCAAAGATGTTGAGAACCAACTTCGACTTCTGTCCACGCTGGGAAATGTAAACAGTGTGAAGGCCGAATTGACCGAGGGCTGCACGATGGTCTCCCTCGTGGGCCATGAATACATGCAGCAGGCGGGCGTGTTCCTGGAAGTCCTGACTGCTCTGCGAGATGCCCAAATCCCGGTTCTCCAAACAACGGACAGCGACTTTTCGCTGAGCGTTTTGGTACCGGAGTCGGAATCGAATCGAACCGTGCGGATTCTGCATGAACAGTTCAAGCTCTCCGAGATCGTTTAGCCTGCCCATCGGTCGGCCAGCCCTGATGGGCATCCTGAACGTCACGCCGGATTCCTTCAGCGACGGCGGTTCCAACTTGGATCATGCCGAAGCGGTCGAAAGCGGTTTACGAATGTTCGAAGAAGGGGCGGATCTGGTCGACGTCGGCGGCGAATCCACGAGGCCGGGGGCCGATCCCGTCGATATCCGTGAAGAGATCTCTCGTACACAGGAGGTTGTCCATGCACTTGCCGAGGCTGGCGTCCCGGTGTCCATCGACACAATGAAACCGCAAGTTGCGGCGGCCGCACTCGATGCAGGTGCATTCTTGGTGAACGACGTTTCTGGGCTGCGCGATCCTGACATGGTTGAACTCGTGCAATCTCGCCGACCCTTTGTCTGCATCATGCATATGCGGGGCGAACCGCGCACGATGCAGGTGTCTCCTATGTATGGCGACGTCGTTCGCGAGGTCAGGGAGTATTTGATTCATGCCGCCATGCTTCTCGACCTCCCATCCGACCAAGTCTGGATTGATCCGGGGATCGGCTTTGGAAAGAACGTCGAGCACAACCTGAGTCTTCTCGCTCGACTCGATGAGTTTGTTGGGACTGGATTCCCCGTATTGATCGGCACGAGCCGCAAATCGTTCATTGGAAAGCTGCTTCCCAGGGATGGCGAACAAGCCGCGCCGGACGATCGATTGGAAGGCACCTTAGCTACTCAAATCTGGGCCCAAACCCGAGGCGTTGCGGTCATTCGGGCGCACGATGTTTTGTCCTCCCGACGGGCTCTCGACATGGTCGCCGAAATCCAGAACCGTTTGTCCAGATCGTGAGTCCCAGAAGGCATGGGAAATGATCTGAATGGCAAGCGGGTCGCTATTCTGGCGACCAACGGATTCGAGCAATCCGAATTGATGGAACCGAAGCGCATGTTGGAAGAAGCCGGAGCGGAGACGGTCGTAGTATCACCCGAATCGGGCGAAATCAAGGGTTGGAAGGAAAAGAATTGGGGAGACGCGATTC
The DNA here is from genome assembly GCA_946478935.1 of uncultured Armatimonadota bacterium. The sequence continues at coordinate 223 of CAMLEL010000262.1, read as the reverse complement.
CCGTCGATCAAACCGTGGCAGAGTCGAATGAAGACGAGTTCGATGCGCTCATGCTTCCGGGTGGCCAGATGAATCCCGATACTTTGCGGATGAATCCTGAGGCCGTCGCCTTTGTCCGGTCCTTCGTGGAATCTGGCAAGCCTGTCGGCGCAATCTGTCACGGTCCGTGGCTGTTGGCGGAAGCGGGCGTCACAGATGGTCTCCGAATGACGAGTTGGCCGTC
>CAMLEL010000261.1 GCA_946478935.1 uncultured Armatimonadota bacterium | reverse complement strand
GACATCCAGGAGACTGCCGTTCGCAACGGACTCGTTCGACCTCGTAATGTTGAACGGGGTCCTCGAGTGGATTCCGGAATCAGTGAGAGAGGGTGACGCCGAAGAGGTTCAAGTTCAGATGCTTGCCGAGGTCAGGCGAATCCTGCGGCCAACCGGCCAGGTGATGGTCGCCATCGAAAACCGGTACGCATTTGCCGACTTGATTGGCTTCCCGGAAGGGCACATGGGCTTGCCATGGGTCGGCATATTGCCCCGGGCGCTGGGCAGGATCTATCACCGGGTCGTAAAGAATCGACCAATGCGGGTCACTACGCACTCGCTGCGCCGTCTGGAAGATGTTTTTGCCCGGGCCGGGTTCCCTCGATCCAACACGGCCGTCTTTGCACCCCAACCGACCTATGCGTGGTTCGACCTTGTTGGAAGCGCAAACGAGCGTGCCGGCGCAGTCCTGGGCAGAACGAACCTCTTGGAACACCCTGTCTTCCGGCGATTGGCCGGGAGACCGGCTCGGGTATTGTTGCGTCACTTTGCGAATAACGTTTCCGCCTTTGCGGCGGTAGGAGGGGAGCGCCCATGGAAGTCGGTTCTCGAGGAAGTCATTGGGTGCTTGCGGGCGGAGGCGGGCTTGGCGATCAATACACCGGTCGATCGTTTGCAGGTGCGAGAGTCGAAAGTAATGTTCGAAGCTCTTGCGCTGCCGGGGAAAAGCCGAGTTCATGTCGCAATCGGAATGTCACCTGCGGGCAATGCGCGCCTGACGAACGAGGCTGCATCGCTTCGTTCGATTGCGCATGCGGATGTGGTGGCGAGCGGCAGGTTGCGTGTTCCACAGATCCTCTGGGAAGGTGGATTCCGGGGCCACAAGGTCGTGGTTTCGTCACATCTTCCAGGTTCGCCCGTGCGTGCGCGCGCCAAGTCGGCGGTGGAATGGGACGCATGCCGGCGCGCGATTGACCTGCTTCGTGAACTCAGGCCAGTGAGTGCCTTGACGCTAATGAACCTTTGGGACTCGCGTTGGGCATTTGCACGCTCGCTCTGTCACACGGATGAGTTGATCTCGATGGCCGACGACCTTCGGGATCGCCTGAAGCCGCGCGATGGTGAGGCGCTGGCGGTATTTGGCCATGGCGACCTTCATCCGGGGAATGTGCTGATGCTTGCTGATGGCGCGGTTGGTCTGATCGACTGGGAATGTGCTGGCTCGCAAGCGCCCGTCGAAGATGCCTTGGCGTGCGCGCTTGGGCATCTCCGCGCCGATTATCGAGGGATCGGTGAGGCGATGGCCGCTTTGATCTCCCGACCCGAAGACCACGCCCTCCTGCTGTCCCGATTTTGCCCCGATTTGGCGGGGGACGACGGTCTACGAAGAGCCTTGACATTAGTCTGGCTGAAGCGGCTCGAGAATGCACGGGGAACGGCCGTCACTGAGGATCCGGAATGGCTGCACAGGAGGATGTCTTCCGTTCTTCGGGCGCTGGTGGCGTCATGATGTCCCTGCGGATAATCGTTGCCCCTCCCTGGGGTTTCTGAGTCGATTTCCACGAGCCGTTATGCGAGGAATCCTGTTTGCCGGTCAAAATAGTCCTTGTCACCTACAACTGGCCTCCCAGGAACGCGGTGGGCACGCTGCGGGCATACGGGTGGGCGAAATACTGGTCCCGAAACGGTGCGGAAGTCACTGTGCTGACCTGTGCCAAGCAGCCCTTCGATGCGCCGCTTGATCTCAGCCTACCCGCGCTACCTGGCGTCAGAGTCGTGGAAGTGGGCAGGCGTGCCGGTCGAGTGACGAGAGGTCCAGGCGCCTTGGTCTTCATTGCGAAGGCGCTTCGAGACGTGGTGGCTGCCCTATCGGGCATTGTCGTCGATCCCAGGGATCGCTGGATTTTCTGGGCGCGTGAGACAGCGACCTCCCTCGCGCACGACAATGATGTCGTTGTCAGTACGTACGGCCCCAGATCGTCACACGCGATCGCGAAGTTGATGAAGAAGGCAAACCCTTCGCTGAACTGGATTGCCGATTTCAGGGATCTGTGGGCAAACAACCATCTTGCGAAATTGTCTCCCCGTGCGCGACGTCGCGAATCGCGAAAGGAGGTGGCAACTGTCGCACCCGCCGACCTCATGACAACCGTTTCTGACGAGTTGGCGGAATCGCTTTCCCGTTTGCATCGAGTGCCAACGGCAGTAATAAGAAACGGGTTCGACCCGGAGGAGATTCCCACCAGTTCGTGCGATGACATCGGTGGCGTTGCGAGCATCGTGTACACGGGTCGAATCTATGATGGGGCCTACGACCTGGCGCCGCTCCTTGCGGCCGCGAAAAAACTGCGGGTTGCGGCTGCCCCTCGTAGTCAACAATTCCGGATCGAGTTCTATGGACCTCCAAGCAGGGCGCTGACACTCGGCGTTCGGGAATTCGGTTTGGAAGGATTCGTCGTTCCGATGGGCCAGGTTCCGCGTGAAAAGGCGCTGGAAGTTCAATCCCGCGCGCTGGCGCTGCTGATCCTCGGTGATGCATCTCCCGAGGCAAAGGGCATTTTGACCGGCAAGGTGTTCGAGTACCTGGCGGCACGGCGCCCCATCCTGGGAATCGGAAGCGCGGAAGACTCCGCTATATCGAAGCTCCTTGCCGGCAGCGGCGCTGGCGTGGCTCTTGGGAGCGATTCCGAGAAAATCTACATGGAGCTGCGTGCGTTGATGGAAGGGCGGTCGCCTTCGTGGTTTTCACCCCGCGAAGAGGTCATCGCTTCATACTCCAGGGAAGGCCAAGCCCTTCATGTTCTGCAGTTGGCGCGACGGCTTCGCGACAAGCAGGGGTGTTGCTAGTGGAGCTAAGAATCAATGTAAGAAGTGTCATTTCGGCGTGGCTGCTGGTCGGCATCGTGCTCATGCCAATCTATACGTGGTCATCCGGAGGCGTTCAGATTTCGCATGCGGTGATCTTCGCCGGGTGCCTGCTCGTCTGGCTCAAGCGCGGAATTCGCATGGATGTAACTGCTCAGATCCTGGGGCTCTTGGCGGTTTACATTGCATTGCGGGACAGCGTTTTTGTTGCACGGCACGCATCTTGGTACAACGTCCTGCCGATTCTTTACATCGTGTTTTCGTGGACTTTGTATGCTTCGCTTCGTGATTGGTTCGCGGACGAGAGAAATGTCACGTACCTGAAGTACGGCTTGCTGCTTTCGGCCGTCGTCGCCATTCTCGGCGTGTTTATCATGGGCTATGGCGCAACCGTTGGGTCGGGAGAACGCTGGCGGTCTATCGGAACGTTCAATAACCCGAACCAGTTGGGATACTTTGCTGTTTGCCTATTGTCTTTCGGCTGTCTGTTGTACCTGAGGCGCAAAATCTCGGCCCCGCTCGCTTTGGTGTTCGTGGCGTTCGGACTTTTTCTCTCGACGGCTGCACTTTCCAAAGCAGCAATGGTTTCGTGCGGGTTTGGCGCAGTACTGATCGGCTTTGCCATTGGGCGTTCGAGGACGAAGGTGATCCTCGGGGTCCTGGTGGCGACGGCCGCCGTCGCAGGAGCATTCTGGGCTGTCCGGGAGGGGCTGCTGGACGACTACAAGTTCTTCGTCCGTCTTTCGAGCATAGGGGAGCAGAGTGACGATTCCCTGGTTGGTCGGGGATACTGGGTACTCACGGAAGCAGGGCCGATGGAATTCTTGTTTGGGTTTGGCGCGGAACGCGTCCTCGAGATCGTCGGACACGAGCTCCACAGCACAATTGCAAGCTATTTTTCCAACTATGGAGTGCTTGGGGGGATACCGTTCCTGGTGGTGCTGTTCCTGTGGGCGCGACGCATCTATTGGGATGTAGGGACCATTGGGCTGCTGGTAGTCGTCGCACCTCCGATGCTTTATGGCCTGACTCACAATGGGAGCAGATTCACCATTTTCTGGCTGTTGCTCGCGTATTCCCTTGCGACGCCGGCCACCGCTGTCCGAACACGGATGGCCAGGGGTTTCGGATCAATTCAGGAAGGTCCGCAGCTGGCCCACCAATCAACTGCTTCGGGTCGACAGCTTTGAAGAAGATCGCTGTAATTGAGAACCATGCGCTTGCGACTTTGACGCTTCGGAATGCCCTTATGGGCGCGCTGGCGTCGAAGGGGCACGAGGTCCACGTTTTCACTGGCGGTGGCCAAGAGTTCGAGCGTGCGAAGGGCGAAGGCTTCAACATGCATGACGTCGGATACAGCGCCCAGAATCCCGCCCATGTCGTTTCATATCTGCGCAATCTGCATAGTTCTCTTCGGGACGTACGCCCGGATGTCTGCCTGACCTACACCATTCGCCCCGCGATTTACGGGAACCTGGTTTGTCGTTGGCTGGGCATCCCTACGATCACGAATATTACCGGGATCGGCCCGTTGTTCGAGAGCACGA
>CAMLEL010000260.1 GCA_946478935.1 uncultured Armatimonadota bacterium | reverse complement strand
ATCCTTTCTCGCCGACTGGGTGGAGGGGTGGCCGGGGCCGAGGCTGCGCTCGAAGATCTCCACGGCTTCGCGCGCCAGGGGCTCGGCCTCGATCGAGCGCCCGAGGTCGCGCAGAATGCCCGCCAGGATCTGGATCCGGCGGGCCATTTGTTGAATAAGGAAATACAATTTGTTCCCTGAGTGGAGTTGGGTGTTGGCGTTGGTGTTCGGAGCTGCCATTGGCAGCTTTTTGAACGTTGTCATCTACCGAATGCCTCGCGGCCTATCCCTCAGCGACCCTCCCAATAGCTTCTGCCCCAAGTGCAAACATCGGCTGCTGATGAGCGACATGATTCCGCTGCTCACGTGGCTGATCCAGCGCGGCAAATGCAAATACTGCGGCGCAAAGATTCCATCACGGTATTTCTGGGTCGAACTGCTGAATGGCGCAATCTGGTCCGGAATCTGGTGGCAATACCTTATTGTTGGTGAGGACTGGATGAAGGCGCTCTGCTATGCCCTTGCCGCAAGCACCTTGGTCGCAATTATCTTCATCGACTGGGAGTTGTACATCATTCCTGACCAGATCAACGCGTTCCTGCTTTTTCTGGGTTTGGGATATAACGCGTGGCTCTACGCACAAGGAAATCCCGCGGCGACCACCTGGGGCATGCCAAGCAGTATTGCAGGCGCGTTGGTCGGTGTTGGCGTCCTTTGGGGAATTGCAGTCATCGGTCGAATTGCATTCGGCAAAGATGCGATGGGTCATGGCGACATCAAAATGGCCCGGGGAATTGGGGCGATCCTGTTTCCGGCCCTGGCCGTTGTCAGTTTTGGGCTTGCCGTGGCTCTCGGCTCGGTATTGGGAGTCATGCAGATATTCCTGAGGCCAAGAGACAAGCAAGCGCCCGCCGACCATCCTCATGGGGAACAGGGCGACGCACCGGTCATGACTCCCGAGGGTGAGCAAACTTACGAGCCTGAGAGCATTGGCTCATTGCTTAAATGCGGTCTAGGATATATCCTATGTATCGATGTGATCGGGCTCTTCATTCCCAAGCTCTACAAGGCTTGGTTCAACGAAGATCCATATGCTCCGATCGATGATTTGGAAGATTTTGAGGCTGACTTCACGATGATTCCTTTCGGGCCCTATTTGGCCCTGGGGGCGATCGTTGCGACGGTCTTCGAAAAACAGTTGCTGGGCGCCGTGGGTTCCTATTGGAAATGGGCGGCCGGTGGATGAAAAAAATAGTGGGAACATGAGCGAACTGTGCTCGGTCTCACGTCTGGGGATAAACGGAGTCGAAAGACGATGAAACGTAAGAATGCATTCACGATGATCGAATTGCTGGTGGTGATTGCGATCATTGCCATCCTGGCCGCGATCATTTTTCCAGTTTTCGCGAGAGCCAAAGTTGGCGCCTACCGGAGTTCAGATATGACCAATATGAACTCGCTGCGGACGGCGCTGCAACTCTATCGAGCGGACAACGGCGCCTATCCACCAGCTTTGCTGGGCTACGTTAACACGTACAGCGGCGATCCGACGGCCATGGACATCATGCCCGCCAACGAATTGAAGGCCGCGCTGTATTCTAGGCGCGTGGAGTCGCTCCGGACTTTCACCCCCGCCAATGAGAAGTCGCGCAATGACCAAATCACCACGGCCGAATGGCCACCTGCCGATCCCCGAACCCCCGGCACGGCTCCCCAGCTCGATTTAAACGGCGACGGCACCGTTACCGCGGTCGATGACAACGCCGGCGCTCGCCAAGCCAATGGTCCGGGAACGGCCGTGACCCGAACCGTGCCCGGCTTCGGCACGATCAATTCGCGTTTTTACAACATCAGCGGATATGACACGGCATTGGTGAAAATCCCAGGTGGCGGCACGAGGCGCGAGTTGCGCTATGCGCTTTTCTGGACCGGTTTGGGTTTGACCACCGGCAGCCCCGACGATGATCCGCGCCAATTGGGCTACACGGATCCGCCCGAGAACACTGTGGTCACTTGGAACAGCTACTTCCGTGATTACGATGCCGCTGGCAACGTTCTCCGAAACCGGAACGATATCGTTCTGTTCCTCGGAGGTTCGGCACGGCCCTACGATTCGACGGATCTCAGCGAACGATCCTGGCGGGTACTCCCGTAGGTTCGCAGACATGAAGGTTAGGGAAAGTAAACGGGCCGTTCTGCGCCTAAGGAGTTGTGAATGAATCGAAGTCGACGCACTGCAGGGACGTCGCTCGTTGAGATTTTGGTAGTCATCGTCGTTTTCCTGATTGGAATTCTGGCGATCATCCAAATCTTTCCCGGCGGCTTTCGACTGCTCGGCCTGACGCGCAGCCAATCGGTGGCTACCCAGCTTGCGCGGAAAGAGATCGAGCGGCTCAAGAGTCGAGCCGATCAGCTCCCCGACCGCATCGTTCCCGTCATGTACGCCCGTGCAAACGGTGAACTGGTTGCACTCGTAGACTCCAGCCGAAGAACCAATGATCTCGGGCCGACTGCAGACGGCCTGACCTCGGCGGGGCGGCTGACTCTTGCCGGTGACGACCTCGGCGATTGGCGAAGAGCCTCCGCTGCGAACATGGTCAACCGAATCGTTGGCGAAAGCGCGATCATCCCCGCGCCACGGCCGGCTTCTGGAAACATCTCCGGTCAGCTGTTTTTCGGCGGCCTGATGACGCTCCAGTTCGGTCCCGCGATGTTCAATCCCGAAGTGGCCGGCAACTCCGCCGACAACAATGTGATTTTCAACGTGTACGGAAACGACCTTTCCGTCGCGCTGGGCGCACCTAACCTCAGTGGCTCCTACCCGTTCCGCGATTACCTCTATTACTGCGAGAATCCAGAGCAGAATTCGGCAACGCTATACATTCCCCAGGCTGGATCACCGATCCGTTACCGGTTCGCCGTTACCGCATTCATCCAAAACGGTGGCGTCACCCGCAGCCTGGAAGTGTTGGACTTCATCGTGACGGTTCCGGCGGGAGCGCCAAACTCGTACTACTCGCTGCCGCTGAACACCGTATTCGTCCCCGGGAATTTTGGAATGGTCCCGGGCGACACGTTCGTGAGTGTGTCGTTTGACTCGCTCCAATTGGCTCCGCTCTTCGAGCGGATTTCCAAGGGCACGAATTTCGGTGCTGGCAATCCATACGAATACAAGCTTATCGACGACGTGAACCCCACCGTCACCAATGCCAACATGGGGGTGCTCCTGTTCAACCCCGCTGGCTACAAGTACTACGTACCCAACGCTCAGGGGCGCCGAATTCCGCTGACCGCCAGGGTTAACTACAACGTCTACGACTGGGGAATCATTCGCGAGGATTTCAAGATTCCGACCGGAGAAACCGAATCCACTCGACTGACGCTCGGTTCCCTGAAGGTGCAAGGTAATGCTGATACCGACGGTCGAACTTTCGCCGGACTCGGCTTTGTCGTCCCAAATGGCGCTGGTGGAAACCAGCAGCTGGACGTCGTGATCCAGGACACGGAAACCGGCGGCATCTACGCATTCGACCCGGCCAATCAAGATGACCCGTTGCTAACCGCTTATCGGGTCAACAAATCGCTTGGTTCGGTCCGATTCCAGGACCGGAACACCGGCACTCCCGAAATGGAGGTGACGATCTATCGACCGGATGATTGGACGCCGATCCAGATCGATGATGCCCGTGGGCGATCGGTCCGAGTTTTCTACCAGTCCAGTCAGGAGTACCAGGTCCAAGTCTTGAAGGCGGCGGCTCGCTACATCCCCGTGACAACCGCGCCAGGCTCCGGTGAGGCCTTTGTCGGCGCACTGGGTGACCCCGCGCAGCGCACTCGACTTTACTTCTCCAATAGCGAACTTGGGCGGAGCATCTCAATCTCCGAGGCATTTGTAGAAGGCGACTTCGACGGTCCTGGACCCAATGGCTTGGAGGTTCGAAAGGTCAGCGTATCGGGCGCCATCAAAGCCCCGGTAGCTTCTGACCCCCTGCAACTTCCCTATTTCGACCTAATCGATGTCTTTGGCCCCGGGATCGTAAACGGTTGGACCAATGTCGATGAGACCGGCAAGGCCACTGGATACAGCGTCCGTGGTATCCGAGGCGCGTCTGTTGCAGTTCGCGTCTTGTGGAACCCGCAGAAATTCGCCTTGACAGGCACTTCAGCGCAGAACATGACGGCATTTGATCGGTGGGCGGCAAACTGGCGAAAGTCCACGACCGAGACATTCCTGCAGCGCGGAGGAACTCTGTAATGAGGAACATCGGAGCCAACGATCGGGTCGAACTGCAAGCGCCCATGAACACGATGCGAAGAATCCAACGAGCTTTCACGCTGATCGAGCTTCTCACGGTCATTGCGATCACTGCGATCTTGATGACGATTATCGTGCTCCCGATCTTCCAAAGCTTTAATCTGAC
>CAMLEL010000259.1 GCA_946478935.1 uncultured Armatimonadota bacterium | reverse complement strand
CCGGTCAAAACTTCTTTTTTGACCCTTTCGACTCCACTGCCCTCCAGCGAATGAAGCCGGATTCATTTTTTGGCGGATCTTGGCAGGTATCCAACGCCAAAAGCGCAGCACCGTTCAGTGCCGTCGCCTATACCTTCGCCCGCGTACTTCAGGAGAAGCTCGAGGTGCCAGTGGGCATAATCAATTTGGGAGTTGGAGGCAGTCCGGCCGAGGCATGGCTTCCTCGCACGGCCGCCGATTCAAGCCCCGAACTGGCCGCGGTTTTCCGAGGAAATTGGATGTCCAACCCTTCCCTGGACGACTGGTGCCGCCAACGCGGCGAGGAGAATTTGGGCCCGGCTCTACGAGATGGATCAAATCCCCCAGGCGACGAACTCGGACCCAACCACCCCTTCAAGCCCGGCTTCCTCTTCCAAGCTGGAATTGAACCCCTCATTCCGATGGCCTTTCGCGGTGCAATTTGGTACCAAGGCGAGAGCAATGCGCTGAGTATCCGCCGCGTAAAACAGCATGCGATCCTATTTCCCGCCCTCGTAAAGTCTTGGCGAGCCCAGTGTGGGCGCGACTTCCCTTTCTATTACTGCCAGCTTTCCAGCATGGGAACTGAGGATGGCTATCAATCCCACGCTTGGCCGGAGTTCCGCGATCAGCAGCGCAGATTTCTTGAAACGATTCCGAACACTGGGATGGCTGTAACCAGCGATCACGGCCATCTTTCGGACGTGCATCCCCGAAATAAGCGAGTGGTTGGAGAGCGACTGGCTCTCTGGGCGCTTGCCAAAACATACGGGCGCAAGATTGAATACTCGGGTCCAAGCGCGCGAAGAGCCGTAGCTAGAGTAGGGGCAGTGGAAGTTGAATTCGACCATGTCTCTTCGGGACTCGCAGCCGCAGGTGAGTTACGGGGCTTCGAAATGGCAGGATCGAATCGACAATTCAGGTCGGCCAGTGCGGAAATCCGAGGAAAGGCGGTGGTTCTGCGCTGCCCCGAAGTAAAAACTCCAGAATTCATCCGATATGGTTGGCGCCCCTTCACCGACGCCAACCTCACAAACGGCGTCGGCCTTCCAGCCTCGACCTTTCAGATTGAAATCGCAAATTCGGCGAAAGCCCAAAGAAGTAAACAAATGGAATGGCAGCAACTTCCCAATATCCCCGACGATGAAGGTTTTGCATCTCCGTTCGCCGGAGTCAGCCACGGCAGCCTGCTCGTCGGTGGCGGGGCGAACTTCCCCTTCAAGCGGCCATGGGAAGGCGGAGTCAAGATTTGGTATATCGATGTATTCGCCCTCGATAAGCCCGATGGCGAATGGCGCGTCGTTGGCAAGCTTCCGCGAAAGCTGGGCTACGGCGTTTCGGCAACGTACCAGGACAAAATGTTCTGCGTGGGTGGTAGCGACGCGGATCGGCACTACACCGACGCCTTCTCGATCGAACTCAAAGACGGCCGATTGGAAACCAAGGATCTGCCGCCACTGCCCCTGACGATGGCGAACGGCTGCGGCGCAGTGCTGGGAAGCAATCTGCTCGTGTTTGGCGGCCAAGGTGAACCTACCAGCGCAAACGCCTCCAGGTTCCTGTTTGTCCTCGACCTCGCCAAAGCCAAATCCGAATGGCATGTCGAATCATCGTTTCCCGGAGCTCCACGCATCCTTGCCACCTGCGCCGTTATGGGTAAGGACTTTTACGTCATGGGCGGGGCTGCGCTCAACCCGGATGCTCAAGGCAAGCCGGTGCGAACCTACCTGAAGGACGCCTATCGCTATCGGCTCGGAGAAGGCTGGAAGCGGATCGCAGATCTGCCCCATCCTGTGGTCGCCGCCCCCTCCCCTGCACCGACCACGAAGGATGCGATCTACATCCTCGGCGGAGACGACGGCTCACGCGTCGGAACCGACCCCAAAACTCACCCAGGCTTTCCGAAAAGTATCTTGCGCTATGACGTGGCCACGGACAAGTGGTCCGAAGCAGGTCAAATGCCGGTCAGCCGAGTAACGGTTCCCACAACGAACTGGAAGGGCAAATGGATCATTCCGAACGGCGAGCAGATGCCCGGCATCCGTTCCCCGGAAGTTTGGTCCGTCGGAAGCATTGGGCGTTCCCTTCCCTGAGTTGGCTAAGCTGAGGGCATGCTTTGGCTGATTGCGCCATACGCTCTGCAGAGCGCACTGGAAATCGACTACCGATCAAGGTCGGGATTGCACCTATCAAGCCAAGCAATCCCGATTGTCCGGGGGTCGACATTTCAGTATTACGAACCGGACTGGTCGAAGGGCTACTACTCGGCCTCCTACAACGACCAAAAGGTCGAGCGATTGTCACCAGATTCTCTTCAAATGACTTTCCGGAGTCCAGATGGGCAGGCGGAGGGTTCCGGCAAGTTCACTCGAACTGGAAATCGTGTTCAAGTTGAGTACGAATTCGGATGGCATGGCCAAAAGCCGGTGAACGTGGAGTTGATGGCTGCCTTCCTTTGGGCACCAGCGCTGCAAGCCGGTTCAGTGCAATCGGAAAGTGGAATTAAAAGTGCGCTGCTGCCCAGGGCCTTTCGCGCCACCAATGACCTCGAGGAGAGACGATTTGGGCCCGACTCAGGACGGTTTGACTTCGATGTGCCAATTGCAAGACTTAGCCTGACCAGTAGCTCTCACAAGTTTACGTTGTTCGACTCCCGCGGTTACGGGCAAGATTTCGCCCGTGGCAACGAGTTGCTTTGGTATGGGCTGTTGGCGATTCGGGTCAATCCCGGAAAGACTGAAAAGGTCGCTTTCACGATCGACTATCAGCCGAAGTCAACGCGAGTAGCGCTCACCGACATTCCAACGGCAAAAACCCAGGAGTTGCCCCTCGCGGAGTCACCTCCCACTCGCCCCCACCTCCCTTTGCCAAAGCCTCAGGTCTCGAACCTCGATTGGAAGAATCCCGTGATCGTCGATTCGTTTGGTTTCTCTGGTCAGTCCGTCAAGGCTGGGTACCAGGAAGTCCTCGAATCGACCATTAAGCGACGAATCCGCTGGAAACCAAAAGCGGGGCGGTCCATCCCGATTCACTTTCGCGGGCTGATCAACCCCGTCAAACTGGGCGGCTTTGAGATTCAAATCGAGCCCGGAAAGATTGTGGTCGATGGGGATGGCCTGATGGGCTCAAGACAAGCCATGCACTTGTTGGGTCAATTGGCAACCGTGAAGGATGGCTCGCTCGTCCTTCCCCGCGGGAGAATTGAGAGTCGGCCGGCTACTCAGTGGCGTGGCGTCCACCTTTTCGTGGGGCCAACGGCACTGGAATTCCACAAGAAGCTCTGGACAAACGTGCTCCTGCCGATGGGCTTCAACAAGGTTGTGTTGCAGTGCGAGCGGACAGAGTGGGAATCTTTGCCAAATGTGAGAGGAGGCATTGTGATGCAGCGCTCCGACCTCTCCAAGCTTTGCGATTGGTACCGCAGCGTTGGCGTCGAACCGATTCCTCTGGTCCAGAGTTTTGGTCACGCCGAGTGGCTCTTTCAGGGTGGAGCCAATCGAGAACTTGCATTCAATCCCGCCGCCCTCTATGCGATCGATCCTCGAAAACCTGGAGTGGCCCCACTCTTTGACAAGCTCTGGGCTGAAGTCATCGGCGTAACCAAAGCCAAAACGATTCACTTTGGGCTCGACGAAGTCGACATGGTCGGATTTCCAAATGATCCGAAATTGGTAACAGATCTGTGGAAACTCCAACTTCCAAGACTTATCCAAATCGCGAATCGACACCGGGTTCAGATGATGCTATGGGGTGACAAGGGTCTTGCGCCGGGCGAGGCCGTAGACGCCGCATTGGGAGACGATCCCGAGAATGCGGCCGCTCGAAGGGCCGCGATACCCGTCGGTGCGTTTGTGGCCGATTGGCACTATAAGGCGGAAACGGATCCGGCACCCTTTATGAAGGCGCTCCTATTGTGGGAGCGAGAAGGTTTTCAACCGATTGCGTCGACCTGGTACACACCGGCCAACATTCGCGGCTTTGTTCTTGCAGCGGTATCCCACGGCTTCGGCACGCTCCAGACGACTTGGGCAGGTTACGAGAGCAGCGAAGCCGGCATGCACCGACACTTTGAGCAGTTTCACGCCTTTGTCCTCGCTGGCGACTATGCATGGAGCGGGCGCGAGGACCTACCTGAGAAAACTGGCTACCTCCCCGCTTCTGTTTTTCAGCAATGGATGTACGGTCGACCGAAACCTATGACGCCCCAGCGCGGACAATCGGTCCTTCTCGGCCCAAGCCAATCGAAAATCGAAATCGACGGGGTCAAGTTCAATCTCCATCAACCCCAGTCGACTGGGTCCCGATTGCTCGCACAATCCGTTCGAACCATCGAGATCAAGTCGAATTGGCGCGCACAACGAATTCACTTGGCCATGGATTGCG